>CAZPKN010000014.1:0-22889 GCA_964587195.1 uncultured Gammaproteobacteria bacterium
AACGCATACTTTGTTCGTCATGTCCGTCGGCCATAATACTGATTAGAGAATCAAAGACTTTTTGATCAAAATCTAAAGTGGAGAAATCCTGACTATAATAACCAACTCGAACGCCCGCCGGAATTTCTTGCCCTTCCTGTTTTCCGGAAACTAGGGAGCGTAATAGAGTACTTTTCCCTATGCCGTTCGGACCGACAACTAACAATCTATTTTTCTTTCTAATTAATTTATTTATATCTTTAACAACCGGCTCATGGTTAACAATCACTTTAACCTTTTTTAAAATCGCTAAATCGCCGGTAATATCCTGAACCGGAATATCAAAGTCGCGAATAGTTTTATCCTCTCGTCTAACGTCAACTTTATTCTCTTCCAACTCTTCTGTTTCTTCTTTTAACTTCTTGGCCAATTTACGCATCTTCCCTCCCTTGTGCGCGAAGAAATTAACTTTCTCTTTTCTGTCTAAAATTTGTTTCTCGAGTTGAGCATTCTCGCGCCTTTCTCTTTCGACTCGCTTTTCAATTTCCTCAACAACGGAATAATAATCACCGACATACATTTCGGTTTTATGGGTAAAGTTGTTAAGATAGATTACCCCTTCGGTAAAGCAATTCAAGAAATCGGCATCATGGGAGATGACCAGCACCGTCTTGTCATACATGATTAGGAAAGTAATCAGATGATCAATTCCGTCTTTATCAAGGTTGTTGGTCGGTTCGTCTAAAAGCAGGATGTCCGGGTTCTGAATTAAAGCATAAGCTAATAGCAAGCGAGCCTGCTGCCCGCCGGATAAATCACCGACTATCCTGTCATACGGAATATCAAAATTAACTGCTTCTAGGGATTTGGCGATGCGGCTTTTCAAATTACCAGGGACTTCATTAAAAGCAGTGGCAAAATATTCTTCAACGGTTAAAGGAAAATATTCCCTGGCCATAGTCTGTCTGGCACTGCCGATAGTCGCTCCACCAGTAATAGAAATCTGGCCGCTTTTGGGCTGTAATTCTTTCTTTATTAACCCAAAAATCGTACTTTTTCCGGCGCCATTTTGACCCATTAGGGTTATTTTTGCTCCTCGGCGCACGTTAAAACACGCCTCGTCCAATATGGGGCGTTTAGGAAGGTATTCAAATTTAACGTCGTCAAAACGTAAGACTACTTCTTCAGCCATATTATTATTTTATTCTAGTTATCATAAATCGGCCTAAAGCCGATTTCCTAAACAGGTTAGCAAATTATGATAAAAAAATCTAGTCCCGTTAAAAATTATTTATTTAACAGAGCTAAAATTAAAAAGGCTAGTACGGTAAAAAATAGCAGACACAGGCCCGTGAAGAAAAGTAATTTTACCCCCTCTTTTTTCTGCCCATCAACATAAAGCATAATCGGCTTCCCTAAAACTAATCCGCCGGTTACTAAGGCGGAGAAGATAAACATTAACATGGCGGCTACCGGAGAAAATATTTCCCGATCCGCCTGGCCGAACCAGCTATTTGCTCGGCTAAAAAAAGTGGCCAGCAAGCAGACATAAGCGACTACTGCTAGGGCATGGAGAAACCCCCTGATAAGTAAAGTTGGTTTTTTCATATAATTAGCAATTAATATCATTATTATTTTAACATAATAATATTAACAATAATACACAATATGATTTCTCGTTCCGTCCATCTCCCATCCAAATTTAAAACACCCTTTCAGGGTGTCTTAAATTTGGTCGCGGAGAGAATGGGATATGGTTGAAATATGCTTCTTCGGAAGATTACCAAAATATTATTCATCGGACATTATTTTTTCTAAATTATTAGCCATATAAACTAGCAAAATTATTATTATCCGCTATGAATATATAAATATTGACTCCATCTAAGCAATTTGATATAATATCTTTGTAGGCTTTAGGTCTACCTGATTTTATTCAAATTCCGCCTTCTGGGCGGTTTTTTGATATCTTTAAAGCCTAAATCTTTTTCTATTTAATCTATATTCAAAATCCTCGACAAATAAAATTTTCTCAATAATTTTTTCTTTTTCACAATCCACCAACTCTTTACCGAGATGATTCCGGGCAGCAAAAATATAAGAAATTTTTTTATATTCTTCTTTTAAATACCTCAAAACATAGGATAGGTCGCCATCTCCAGAAAATATTATAATTTTATCATAATTGTCTTTTTCTTTTACTAAATCTACGGCCATTTCTACATCTAAATCACATTTTTTGACGTAGCCGTCTTTGTAGTTCTTATCTTTTATATACTTAACTCTTTTAGTACATAATTCAAAGTTATTCATTCTGGCTTTGTTTAAGACTGTCTCCGATCCCAAAGTTAATATTAAACTACTATCTTTTTCTCCATAATCACTACCATAATAAAATCTACGCAAAAATTTTTTTCCGTATGTAAAATGATTTATTAATGTTTTTAATTCTTTAATCCCGATTTCCCAGCCGAGGCCATTCTGCCAATGGATTAAATTACTAAAATCAATAATAACAATATTCCTTTCTTTAGTCTTTTCTAATTCTTCAAGAATTTTTGTTATTTCTGCCTTAGTCATTTTATAAGCTAATTATGTTCACGAGGTCATCTTATCACAAATCTCTAAAATCAAGAAATACGTAGCTTTGGTTCGAACTTTTTCATGAATGATAAAAAAAGGACGAAATGAGCTTTTAAACTCGCTTCGTCCCGTTCTGCGGAGAGTGGGAGATTCGGTCACGGTCGCTAAGTCTCGCTTGACTGCTTCGCAGCCTACGCTCACTAAGCGCCCCGACCCGGCCTCGCGGTGCGTTCGCTGCGCTTCCGCACATCGCTCCGGCTTTCGAATCTCGCCGCGAGCCAAACTATTGGCTCGCTACTCTCCGCAGCTAAAAAATAAAGGAGGCTATCGCCTCCTTTATTTTTTCTAACGCTGCGGAGAGTGGGAGATTCGAACTCCCGAAACCGGTGAAGGTTTACCCGCTTTCCAAGCGGGCGCACTCGACCACTATGCGAACTCTCCTTTAAGCGGCTAAGCCGCTTATGGTAATCTATGTTTATTTTGCCAATCTCTTATCAAGTAAAGTTTTCAGGCCTTCAACTTTTTCTCCGTTAGCATCCGTATAATCATCATATGGCCTAGCTCCGGGAATCATTTCTTCGCCCATAAATATTGTCGGCGCTCCTATTATCCCATAGGCATCAGCTTGATAAGCCAGCTCATCTATTTTTGCGTATTTTTCCGGACTAGTCAAGCAGGCCTTAAAAGATTCTTCATTTAATCCTATTTCTTTTCCGTACTCAGAAAAGTCATTTAAATTCAGGCTATCTTCTTGAGTCTTATTTAATAATGATTTCCTCATTTCCATCCACTTCCCCTGATCAGCAGCGCACTCAATAAACAGTGCCGCGTCTCGAGAAGATAAATTAGTTTTAGCAATAAACGGACGAATGGCTATCACTAGTTTACCTTGATTTTCATTATATAAACGCTCCATAGTGTCGGCCAGTTGAGCGCTATAAATATTAGATGCGTCTTCATAAACGATAACTTTGACGTCAGCCTTTTTATTTCCAATTAATCTATCCGAGTCTTCTAATTCAACTTTATTGCTGACTAAATAGGTTTGCTCGCCAACGGCCGCTTTATTTACTACGCTCAGGCCGATTTCTTCTTTTTTGAATTTAGTAATTGAAAAGGTTACTAAAGCCACGAGTAGAATAAGCAGTAGGCCGATAACAATGATTTTAATGTTTTTGATAGCTTTCATAATATTTTCGCCCTCCGGGCTTTAATTTAATTAAATTTATGATAATTATTTCATTATTTTTTTAACTTTGTATAATGGTGATTTTGCTATACTAATTTATGGCGTGGGGCCGGGATGGTTCCGATGTAAGATTTAACAACTAGCATTCCGGGGTTCAATTCCCCGCGGCTCCACATTAGCAAATTAATTGACTAAGGTATGTTTTTTTGCTATACTAATTTTATTGTTAAATCTTGCATCTTCAAAAAGGAATTATTTTGAATGCTCAGAGAATCTCCCTAAAAGGGGGATTTTTTGTTATTAAAACTATTCTTCCAAAACTCCCGTTACTTTTAGCAGAACACTTTCCTGAAGGCGCGGCGCTATTAACTGGGCGCCAATCGGCATTAGCTGGCCTTCAGCGGTTTTCACTTCCCCGGCCGGAATAGACATAGCCGGCAAGCCAGCTAAAGAGGCTCCGGTAACAAAAATATCTTCCAGATACATCGCTAATGGATCGTTAACCTGTTCGCCAAGTTTAAAAGCGGGGTGTGGTGAAGTTGGTGTTAATAATATATCAACTTTTTCAAAAGCTTTTAGAAAGTCACTAATAATCAAAGTGCGCACAGCTTGCGCTTTTTTATAATACGCATCATAATAGCCGGCGCTTAAAGCATAGGTTCCGAGCATTAAACGCCGTTTAACTTCCGGACCAAAACCGGCCCCGCGGTTAGTTTTATAGAAATCCTGAAGATTAGCAGCCTCTTGGCTAGATAAGCCCCAGGCAATACCATCAAAACGCGCCAAGTTAGAACTAATTTCTGAGGGGGTAATAAGATAATAAACCGCCACGCCATATTCCGTATTCGGCAAACTAACTTCTACAAGTTCCGCTCCTAAATATTTTAGTCTATCAGCTACTTCTTTGAGGCGGCCGGCGACTTGGCTATCTAAATCGGTATGATAATATTCTTTAGGCAAACCAATTTTCAAACCGGCGAGCGGTTTATTTCCAGAATTATTAACCGTCTCATATTTTTCTATTTCTTCAGGGGCGCTAGTCGCATCTTTATCATCTCGACCGGCAATATGTTTTAAAACTAAAGCGCTATCATAGCTGCTTTTCGCTAGAACTCCGACGACATCAGTCGATGAAGTCATCGATAAAAGACCATGTCTTGAAACTCGTCCATAACTTGGCTTTAGTCCGTAAATGCCACAGAAACTAGCGGGCTGGCGAATAGACCCGCCCGTGTCGGAGCCAAGGGCAAATAAACACATATTGGCCGCGACTGCTGCCGCGGAGCCGCCGGATGATCCGCCGGGAACACGCGTAATATCCAAAGGATTCTTAGTTGGGCCGTAGGCGGAGTTTTCCGTTGAAGCACCATGGGCAAATTCGTCTAAATTAGTTTTACCAAGTAGTACTGCCCCCGCTGCTTTTAATTTACTGACAGCCGTCGCATCATAGGGAGCAATATAATTTTCCAGTATTTTAGAAGCGGCCGTTGTTCTTATTCCTTTAGTCATTAAATTATCTTTGCAAAGATAAGGAATCCCTAATAAATCGCCGCGCTCGCCAGAAGATAATTTTTTGTCAGCGCTTAGAGCTTCTTCTAGCGCTAAGTCTTCGCAAATCGTTAAAACAGCATTTATCTCCGGATTAAGCTCTTTAATTTTTTTCAAGCAAGCCTTAGTTAAATCAAGGGAAGTAATTTCTCCATTATCTAAAAGTTGACGCGCTTCTTTAATTGTCAGTTCGTTAAGATTCATATTATTTATCCCCAGAATTAATTGAATATTTATAATTTCTTTAAATTATCTTTATTTCTATTTGGTTATAATCATTTTACGTGGGCCCAGGAGTGGTCTCCGGATCCAAACTTGACACTTGGTTCCCGGGGTTCAATTCCCCGTGGGTCCACCTGTTTTTTTAACATTGACTATAAAATATCTTCTGTTATAATGATAGTATAAGTGTCAAGTTTGGATCGGAACCGCAACGGAATCAGAAAAATCTCCCTCTCGGGGGATTTTTTGTTTTATAAAATCCTTTTGACCTTTACATAACCGTTCTCTGTATCAGCCTGACCTAATGCTGTTTCTAATTCTTCTCTGTCCCAATCTAAAACCGTATCGCTTTTGGCAACATTAACCAATCCGCTTACCTGAGCAGTAATTGGAATATTCTTAGTATCAACTTCATTTAATTTTTCAACATACTGCAAAACTGATTCTAATTGACCGCTAAACTGTTTTTCTTCAGCGGCGGTTAACCTGAGTCTAGCGAGCTCGGCGATATGTTTTAGGTCTTGTTTATTTATCCCCATAGATTCTCTATTTTTTAGCGATAATTTACTTTTTGTTTAATTTATCTTTATCCTCTTATCGTTATAATAATTATTACTGTGGGCCCGGCCGGGAGGCGAGGTTAAACTTAACAATTAATTCTCCGGGGTTCGATTCCCCGCGGGTCCACAGTGGCCAACTAAAACGCTATTTACTTACACAGAAATTTTTGTTATAATACCTATATTGTTAAGTTTAATCTTCGAGCTATCCGGTGTAGAAATAAATTCCTCCGTTTTCACGGGGGTTTTTATTATCCATCAGCGTTATTGACCACAAAGAAATTTTTTGATATATTAATAGTGTTAAAGCTAGTCAAAAAATTGCAATCTGTAAGATAATAAATTCCTCCGTTTTCACGGGGGTTTTTATTATCCTCTTTTATTATAACATCTTTAAAAATTCCTCTTCACCAATAACCTTCACCCCTAGTTTCTGAGCCTTATCATATTTCGACCCGGGGGCATCGCCAACAACCAAATAATTTAAATCTTTACTGACGCTTTCTTTAACAATTCCCCCTGCTAATCTTATTCTATCTTTCGCTTCGTCTCGTGTCAAACCAGAGAGAGAGCCAGTTAAAACGAAACTCTTCCCTGATAACTGACTTGATTTAACTTTTTTTGCAGGAACGGTAAAAATAGTAACCCCTGAGTGTTCAAATTTTTCTAAGAGCGCTAAATTATGTTCATCCTGCCAATACTCGCTGATACTAGACGCAACAATGGGACCAAAATCTTCTATCGCTAAAAGTTCTTCTAGACTAAACCCCGATAATATTTCCGCTAGCTGTAAAGGCAATATTATAGACGAGTTATTTTTATCCTCCGGCTTAATCTTTATCCCCCTCTTCTCTTTCCTGTTCAAAGCGTTAACCACTAAAGCCGCCAGCGCTCGAGCGCTTTCCTCGCCAATATGCCGTATTCCGAGGCCATATAAAAACTTTTCTAACGGGATATTTTTCTTAGTCGAAATAGTCGCGATAACATTATCGGCTTTTTTATCAGCAAATCTTTCCAGACTCAATAAATCTGATTTTTTTAAACTATATAAATCAGCCGCATCTTTAATGAGGCCGGCGGTCAAAAACTGCTCGATTAATTTCGGGCCTAACCCGTCCATATCGGCAGCTCCTTTAGAAACAAAATGGCTGATACGGCGCAAATTAACGGCATAGCAGCGCCGATTAGCACAGCGATAGGCGACTTCGCCGGCAACTTGCTCAACTCGCCCCGAACACATCGGACATGCTTTAGGAACGGAAACTGATTTTTCCTTGCCGGAACGCAGATTTTTAAGAACCGAGATAACTTTAGGAATAACGTCTCCCGAGCGCTCAATAATAACGGTATCACCAAAACGCAAATCAAGGCGTTTTATCTCATCAAAATTATGAAGAGTCGAGCGGCTGATAACAGCTCCGCCGACTTTGACCGGTTCTAAAACAGCGGTCGGCGTTAAAGCGCCAGTTCGACCGACCTGCCAGATAATATCAATAACTTTAGTCGTTGCCTGCTCGGCTGAAAACTTATAGGCCATCATATAACGCGGCGCCTTGCCGACTATTCCTAAAACTGCCCACATCTTCAAACGATTAACTTTCACCACTACGCCGTCTATTTCAAAAGGTAAATTAGCCCGACTCTTCTCGACTTCTTTATAAAAAGCAAAAACCTGTTCTAAACTATTACAAACGCGATTAGCCGAGACGGTTTTAAAACCGAGGAGATTGGCTAATTTATCGGCTTGATAGCGGGTCGCTAAAATTTCTCCACGTTCTAAATTTTTTCCGCCGGCCTCACTGAATAATAAATCATAGGCATAGAATTGCAATTTTCTCTCGGCCGTAATTTTCGGATCGAGCTGGCGCAGCGATCCGGCAACGCCATTTCTCGTATTAGCTAGTTCGGGCTTCCCTTCTTTAAGATATTTCTTATTCAACTCTCCGAAAACTTTTTTCGTCATAATCGCTTCACCGCGAATTTCAACCACTCCTTTCTCTAACAAAGAAAAAATTTCCTTAACCTCTTTTTCTGACAACCCTAAAGCCGCCAGTTCCTGTTTCGAAGGCTGGCGTAAACTAAGCGGAATACTTTCTATCGTGCGAATATTTTCTGTGACATTCTCGCCAACTAAACCATCGCCGCGGGTTGCTCCGCTAATGAGCCGCCCGCCCTCATAACGCAAGTTGACCGCTAACCCGTCTAGCTTTAATTCGCAATAATAATCTTCCTTAAAAGTACGCTTTAGGAAATTCGCATTGCGCTCTTCCCAAGCCGTCATATCTTCTTCGCTAAAGGCATCAAAAAGTGAAATCATGGGCCGCGAATGAACTAATTTAGAAAACTTTTCCAAGACTGCGCCGGAAACGCGCTGGGTCGGAGAATCGGGAGTAATTAGCTCAGGAAATTGATTTTCTAGACTGAATAGTTCGTTTTTTAGACTATCCAAAGCCGCCGGAGAAATTGTTTCCCGGTCAAAAACATGATAGTTATGGCGATGAAAATTAATCTCTGCTTTTAACTTATCTATTCTGTTCTTAGCAATGCTTTTATCCATATATAGACTATTATAACACAAAAATCCCGCTTCGTCAGCTGACAAAAAGCGGGATTTTTTACAAAAACTTACTGATGTTTAGTTAGCTGTCGGAGCAGGAGTGGCCGCTGCTCCATTAGCGCCAGTTGCCTGGTTAATGAAACCGACAATTTCATTGACAGCGGTTGTATTCTGAGCAGTCGCTTGTTGCAACTGAACTAAAGCGTTGGTAGCGTTATTTAAACGGGCGCCGAAGTTCAAAAAAATCATTACTAAAGCGCCGGCGATAATCCCAACGATAAGAGGAAAAACAAATTCTCTTTTCATAGTTTTATTATTATTTATTATTTTATTGCTTGCTCGCTTAATCATTCTACTCATTTTGGGCAGAGTTAAAGAAATTAACAATAGCGCTGATCTTGGCAGAATCCTCGACCACGGTCTGCTGGACAGCGATAATATTCTTATCCATGCGGTTCAAAGAAATATGGACGTAGATAAACATGGCGATTATCAGCAAGCCGATAACGATGCCGACAACCATTCCGATAAGTGATTTTTTCATAAATAATTAGAGGCGTCGAAAGCCTGGCTTAAGGAGCCAAAACTATCTGCGCTTATTTTATTAACTTTTTAAATTATAGCAATTTATAGTTTAAGGGTCAAATGAAAATATTTTATTTAGTTTTGTTTTTTATTTCTAAAATATTTATTCTCGCTTCGAGATTATCGATAATTCGTTGTTGTTCTTTAACGGCTTCAATTAAAGGAGCGACTAAGTTTCCATATTGAACGCCTTTAGAATCGGTTCCGCTCACTAGTTCCGGGAAAACGGCTTCGACTTCCTGAGCGATTAAACCGACACTTGATTTGCCGTCTGCTTTCCAGTCAAAGCTAACACCACGCAAACTCAAGACCTTATCTAAAGCATTATCGAGCGTCTTAATATTATCCTTTAAGCGGATATCAGAATCATAGGTAAATTGACTAGCCCTGACCCCACCGGCGACGATTAGTCTATAAGCGAAATCGGAGGTTGTTGTTCCAATGCTAATACGACCAGGATTACCGTAAGTATCGCCAGGAAAAATTAATAGCTCCGGAATAGACCCGCCATTCCATTCGTCTTTAATAGAGAAAGAGTCTGTTGCATATTCATTGCCACTCTTAATCTGCCATGGACGAGAATTGCCTCCAGTATTATGGAATAATCTAATTTGGGAAGTGCCACTGATGTTTACAACATCCAATAAAGCTCCGGGGTTAGTCGTTCCTATACCGACGTTGCCGGCGGTGCTAATCATCATTCTTGCCAGACCAGCTGTACTAAAATAAATATTACCATGCCCGCCGCTCTTACCAGCATTCAAACTTAAATTAGTAAAGCTTCCATCTGAACTATTGCCATCATTAGCTGAAATAGTTAATTGTCCACCAGTTGAAATATCATAATTATTGTTATCATCTACGTTTAAATTAGTGCTCCCTAGTCTGATATTGCCAGCCACTTGGAAATTAGTATAAGGATTCGTCGTCCCAATGCCAACATTTCCTCCGTTAGGCATCAACGAAAGTGGCCTAGAAGTCCAATCATAATCTTGTCTCATTGACTGAATATAACTATATGAATTTCCAACGGCCCCTAAAATCAATTTAGCATTCGTATTGGCAACTCCCGAAGCTATTTCCATGCCACCAGCATTTTCATCATTATAAGCAGAAGACTTTACAATAGAGAAAATACTTCCCGGATTCGTCGTCCCAATCCCGACGCCGTTACCATTAATTCTCATTTTTTCAGAAATTGAGCCCATTGGCCCTATTTGAGTAGTATAAAAACTTATAAAAGTATCATAGCTATTCCCTCGACCAAAAGCGATTGCCGCTCCTCCACCGCCAGAGCCAGACTGATAAGTAATAGCATCTTGAGATGAATTTCCAATTGACCCACTAATACGGAGTCCGTTATTATTAAAGGCGCTTATATTAGTCTGAGATCCTGCTCCACTCACAGACGTTCCTGAAATATGAAGTTTTTGAACTGGGTCTGTCGTCCCAATCCCAACATTGCCCGAAAAATAGTTTTTAGGAGCAGTGCTATGAATACCAAAACCTAAATAAGAAAACGCCTCAATCGCAGAGCCCGCGTAACTATACCCCGAGATACCAACATTTTCGCCCTCTCCTGTTACACCTACTCCGTTTGGACTATAACCATAAACACCTGTGCCATATTCTGAGTCTCCATGAACACCATATTCCTCATCACTATAACCATAGATACCTTCGCCAGATGATACTATGCTTGTAATTCCTTTAGCAAAAATCGGCCCGTTAACATTGAGCTTATACCCTCCTGGATTAGTCGTCCCAATCCCTACCTTCCAACTAGTTGAAGAAGCGTAAAGATTAGAACTGTTTATCTTCCAAAAGCCAGCTAAAGAACTAAATCCTTCTCCACCGCCTAAAGCTGATGTTAAATACCCCTTGTTGATAACGTCTTCCGGTTGAGTAATATTAGAACTACGCATCTTTATTAAGCCATTAACATCTAATAATGAAGCGGGGCTAGTCGTCCCGATTCCGACGTTGCCGGATTCAAATATATGGCTAGTTATTGTGGTGTTACCATAAGTAGCCGTATTACTGCCTTTGCCAATAGCATCGTAACCAATCACTATTTCGTTAGTATTCCCAACAGCAGAAGCTTTAGTAAGTGCTCCTAGATAAACAGAATTACTGACGCTAGTATTATCTGTTCCGCCACTTATAGAGCTCCCTGCATGAAAACCTAAGGCTGTATTATAATCTCCTCCTACTTTATTCGAGAGAGCTGTTCTGCCAATAGCAGTATTCATTGCCCCTCCAGTGTTTCTTCTTAAGGTAGCGTATCCAAATGCCGTATTATTATAGCCCGTTGTGTTATCTCCAGCGGCAGCATACCCTAGAGCAGTATTAGAATATCCGGAAATATTCTTTTCTAACGAAGCGTGTCCGATAGCAGTGTTTGTAGTTCCTGTAGTATTATCTTTTAAAGTATTAACACCGAGGGCCACATTTTGATAGCCAGTAGTCATGGCGTTTAAAGAAGAATAGCCGATACCAATATTATTTGAAGCATTAAAAGAATTTATCCCATTCATTGTAAAATTACCGGCATATTCGCCAATAAAAGTATTTCTACCTTCCTTCCCAGAAGCTTGAAAATTATGAATAAATCTATTTGTTCCTTTATAAATCACTCCCACATCAGAGGCGGTAGTAGTTTCTAGTCTTAATGACTTAGTAAGATGAAGTTGTTGTAGGGGGTTAGTCGTTCCAACTCCAACATTCCCTAATCCAACATTATATGTTCCAGCTGTAGAAGTTGCCCAAAGAGAAGCGCCGCCGAATTTAGGAGCAAAGTTATTATCTACGTACCATTTTGATACAGCATTATCGTTTCGTATTGGAGTGAGGTCTAGTCCTCCTATTTGACCTTGATTAATTTTAATATTATCTTCCGTCCCGCCAGTAATGGCCAACTTAGCGCTAGGACTACTTGTTCCGATGCCAACGTTGCCGCTTTGATCTAATGTAAAAGACGCTGTGGGCAGTGTGAATGTTCCAGAACCGGCAGCTTGTTGAAAAATATCTAAACTACCTTTTCCGCTTCCAGTTGCAGTTCGAAGACGCAAAATCATTGACCCATAACTTGTATTATCTCTATTCCAATTTGTACCATCAGCATTTCTTGCATTATTAGTTAAAAAAGTGTCATATGTCACCCCTTGAATATAGGCGCCAATAGTTGTGTCTTTCAAGTTCACATAAGGTAAATTACTAACTCCCGTATTACCGTCTTCTAAAATTATATTTCCATTCACGGCCAACTTTTGGCCAGGCGCTGTCGTCCCAATTCCGACTTTAGTTTCTTTAACCGTTAAAACATCTGTAAAAGACGGAGCAGACGGATTTGACCCTAAATCAGTTTGAATAGAGAAAAGCGCGCCGTTACCAATCTGTAAATTAACAAGGCCAGAGACTCCTCCCGTATAAGACCTAACCCAAGCATTCCCATCATGATAAGCTCCCCAACTAATATTATTCATGCCGCTACTACTCTGGGATAAATTACCATAATTACCTAACGAAGCTAAATAACCGGAACCATAAGTTCCTTCTCCATTTAGAGATAGTGCGGCCGTACTAACTGAGCCCGGCGCAGCAATGGACAGCTTTGATCTAGGTGCTGTAGTCCCCATCCCGACTCTGCCCGTTGATGTCAATAATATATAAGCGTCATTATTTATTAAACCATTTGAAGAAGAGTTTACAATCCGCAATGAATTACTAGAGGCTGGGAATCCGAAATGTGCAGAAGCTACTCCGCTTTGCCATAAAAACAAACTAGTGGTTGCGCCGTTATTATTTTGTAAACTAAGCCCCTGAGAATAAGATCCGCGTGAAGTTGTCATATTACCAAAAACACCAGTCCCGAGCACATCTAATTTTACGCTTGGATCCGTCGTTCCAATCCCGACGTTCCAACTAGTTGAAGAAGCGTAAAGTTTAGTTCCGTTTAATCCCCAATGATTAGCTGTATTAGAGCCAAAAAATCCACCCACAGCAGTAATGTTTCCATTTTGATCAACTCGAAACAAGTCGGCATTGTTAGCAGAGTTACGAATTACAAACGGCGTCCAACTAGCAGAAGAGATAATTCTTAATCCTTCTGCGCTAGTTGAAGAAGCTATTTCTAAAAGAGAATAGGGAGAACTTGTCCCAATGCCTAGTCTTGTCCTCACATTAACATAATTATTAGTTTTATCTGGATGATTGGGGTCACCGAGATCAATAGTTTGAGCGACGACAGCTTGAAGAATAAAAAGACATCCAAAAACGGAAATAATTACCAGTAAAAAATTAATTAATTTAAGCTTTTTCATATATAAGAAAGCGATTAATAGTTATTAATCTATATAGCTATTTTAACATTTTTTAAAAATTAATCATAGAGTAACAGAAAAATAAAAATGTTAAAAAATAAATCACTACTTTACTAAAATTAGTCGGTAGCGCGATAGGAAATAGTCCCTAGAGAATAAAACCATGGAGAATAAGTCGACGCCCCTGGCTTGAAGTTTACTCTAGCATAAAGCTTATCGCCAGCATCAGTAAAGTTAACACTACTGGCGCTATCTGGCGTTTCCCACTTGCCTCCATTAGACGATAAAGCTATACCAAATAACTGCTTATCGGCATTAAGAATAATTGAACGCAAACTGGCAGAAATCACTTTTTTATCCTTAAAACTACTCAAATTAATACTTTGGTAAGAATAGTGATGAGAATTGTCAAACCCTTTATCGCGGAAAACGTATAAGCCATTACTGGAGGCAATTTCTAAAATACCAGGCGATCGATAGGCGCAGATTGCGGCGCCTCCTAAAATCTTACTTAAATCGACTGACCCCTGGATTTGGTCGGTATTATTTTGCCAGAGCTTAATTAACTTTGGTTTAGACGAATCTAAGCTGCAAATATACCAGGCAGCTTGCCTCCCTGCTCCATCCTTGATAATTCGGGATGGAAATCCACCCGCCATCACTCTTAAGCCTAGGTTAACCGATACATCCTGCCAAACACCTTTATTATATAAAAAAGCTAAACTTTCATAACCGGAATAAAGCAGTAAAAACTGTTCATCGCTACCGGCGGCGCTTAAATATCCATTACTCCTGCCATAGTTAGTCGTTAGCTTTAAGGGGCCGCTAGGGTTAATGAGTGATATAAATTTATTATCCTCAAAAAAATACACATGAATTTCTTCTTGCCCCTCTGACTGAATTAAAAAAGCCACTAGCCATTTAGTGCTTAAGGTCTCTATATCGATGTTAATAATATTTTTACCTGATATGCCCGCTGGTAAAACTTGCTCGGCCCCCTGATAGTAAACCTTTGCCCCGTCAGTCGTTAAGCATAGGTTATCGATACAGGTTGACTTAACTCTTTTATCTAGACCACAAAACGATTCCAGGCAGGTCTTTTCATAAGAAAAATCATAAAGAGGCCTAAACATTAAAGCCGTTGTTTTCTCATCAAAGTATAAATCTGTTTTATCATTATCTATGAAATAAGAGTTGGAAAAATTATCCACTGCAATATTACTATATACATTAGCATTGACTGACAACTGGTTAATCGTTTTAGAAGGAAACACGACATTTTCCGTGATGGGCGGCGTGTCGAGATCTAAAAGCGGAGAAAATTCTGTAATAATATCTTGCGTATTATCTTCTTTAACACTAGTTGATGTAATTTCTTTGTCTTTCTCTGGAATAGAAATAATTACTTTGCCCTCCGCGTCGACAACTATTAACGGCTGACTCTCCGGCGCAGGAATAATCTGAGCATGATCTATATTATTTTCGTAATTAGCAAATTGTTTTAAAATAATATTAGTTTGACGACGTAACTGAAAGGTTCCTATTAAATTAATAATCGTTAAAAAACTAATAAAAATCAAAAACAAAACAATCAGATAAATATAAATATTAATCTTAACTTTTTTGCTGATAATTTTTATTAGCTTATTGTAGAACATAAGATTGTTTGATAGAAAAAGGGCGCAGCCTAAGCTGCGCCCTTCTGTATAAGCATTATTTAACAATCATAACTCCGGTCTCGCCGCGGGCTGCGTGGCCAGGAACGTCACAGCGGAAACTATATTCTCCCTTTTCCTTCGGAGCATTAAAAGTAATGGCTCTAGTTTCATTAGGGCCAATTCCAATCGCTACCGCCGCTAAAGAAGCATCATCAAACATAAAGACATGAGTAATGCCGTCAACTGAGGAAACCGATAGAGTTACTGGCGCGCCGGCTTTAACCTCAAAGGAATTTGGGCTAAAACCAGAGGCCGAAACATCTAATTTAACAGCTGAATTAGGAAGCTGTTCTTTAGAAATTGGCGCGGTTTGCTGAGGAGCTTCGGGAGACATCGGAACGACATCATTTTTAGCGACCTGTCCGGTTTGAGTAACGACGATGTTATCGATAATTGGATTAGCACCGACGACTTCAACGCGTGAGCCTTCTGGGATTATTTGACCGGCATCAGTCACGATAGTCTCAATAATCGGAGCCTCCTCTCCTGGGATAATATTGTTTTCGCCTTGTTGAGCGGCGGGACTATTATTCTCAAGTTGAGATGAGGGTTTTTCATCTCGACGAGAATTAATAACCATCACTACTAAAACAAGAACGATAATAGCAGCTAAAATAATAAGCAACATTTTCATGTTTGGCTTCTTAGCGCCATTAACTTGTGGATTGTTTTCCATATAGTTTTACATTAATGACTGCGCCCGTTCTAAAATATTGGGGCGCTTATTTTTAATTAATTAATAAAAATCTAATTTACTTTAATCAATAATAAAGCCTGGTTTTTCGGTTTGGTCCTCGGCCCTTGTCGGCCACTTCTGCCAATCGAAGCGCTTGCCGGTTAAACGATAACTTATTTCTACCGGTCGGTCTGAACGGAAAAATATCTGATTACCGGAAATATAATAATAAACATTGGCAAATGAGCCATAAGGCGTCACAATTGCTTCAACATTTTCCTTATTAAAATCAATTATATTATACCATACCCAGAGATTACTACCAACTTTTTGCTTATTAAAATCGATGACTGCCTGATATTCCTGGCCCATTTTATCCTTAATATACAAGCGTCCGCTAACTTCTTCTTTGACCCCGCCGACAAAAGATGGCGCAAAGGTAGAGTAATTAACACCTTTTATTTGATAAAGCGGGTCGATGGTTGTGACTGTTAATTTGTCCATTACACTAAGCTTACCACGTATAATTGAATCATTGGTAACCTCTAGCCCCCCTACAATATATGCGTTCCCCTTAACTGTTAACATTTCCGAAGGGCTAGTCGTCCCAATACCGACTTTCCAGCTAGTTGAAGAAGCATAAAGATTAGAGCCGCTGAGTTTCCAATAGACATAATTATTTTTTAAATGCCCTAAAGGAACAGCATAATCATCTGCTAACGGAGTTGAGTTAAGTCCTTTGATATGGCCCTCGCGAACATCTATCACAACATTAGTACTAGAAGCAAAATCCAATTTTACCCCTGGAGATGTTCGTCCCATGCCGACGTTGCCATTTTTTAAAATAGTCAAAGCGTTAGCCTTGCTAACGCTGCTTGCACCTATGCCTACTTCAAATAATGGTTCAGTTGCCACCCAGCTTCCCGCTGTTCCCCCTCCAACATTATATCTTCCTATCGCTACTGAATTATAAGCATTGGCATTAGTAGAATTTCCCATTGCAGTTGAATAATTTCCACTGGCGGTAGTTTGTGCCCCTATTGAAAAAGAATTTGACCCACTAGCAGTTCCTCCTTCCCCTATTGCGACTGAAGAATCCCCACTAGCAGTAGTATATGCGCCCATTGCGACTGAAAAAGCCCCACTAGCAGTACCTCCTTCTCCCATAGCAACTGAAGCCATACCACTAGCATTGGTTCCACCTCCCATAGCGACTGAAATGTCTCCGCTGGCATTACTCCCACTTCCCATTGCAACCGAAACGCCGCCGGCTGCAGAAGAATAGCTTCCTGTAGTAAAAGAACCATAACCTATTGCGTTTGTTCCCTCTCCGCTTGCAAATGAAAACTCACCACTGGCATTAGTATAAAAACCAATTGCGAAAGAAGCAATTCCGCTAGCTATATTAGTAAGGCCGAAAGAAGTTGAATAGTCTCCGATATTTCCATTATCCCAATGAACGCCGTCTACGTGTCCCGCTCTAAAGGCTGCCTTTCTTGGATACCACATCATTCTTGTTCCTGCCCCTAAATTAGGCTCCGTCCAGCCAGAGCCATAAGTTCCGATTGCTAATATAGACCCGCCACCGCCAATTTCTAGTTTAGCTCTTGGATTCGTTGTCCCGATGCCCACGTTTCCACTCGCGGCGGCCAAATAGGTGCTTCCGGTGACCAGTAAATTACCGCTATTTATACTCGGGGTCAGACCGTTAGTATACTGACCGACCACAACACCATTGGTCCAGAACATCAATGAATTATCTCTCGTAATGATCTGGGATGTCGTTTGGGCGTCCCCGTCGTAATCTTTCAATTGCAAATAGCCGCTAAATAAAGAGCTGCCATTTACCTCCAGTCTGGCGCCGGGATTAGTTGTTCCTATGCCAACATTACCAAGCCCGACATTATATGTTCCAGCCGTCGAGGTTGCCCAAAGAGAGGCGCCGCCAACCGCAGGGGCAAAGTTATCGACTATCCATTTCTTAGGAACGACTTCACTGTCAGTAAATATGGCACTTGTACTAGTATCTATTCCATATATTCTGCCACTAGTTCCGCCTCCTAAATCTAGGCGCTTTTGAGGATTGGTTGTCCCAATGCCGACGCTGCCAAGACGAGAAATAACCATCTTGCTATCTGAAAGAGCAACTTGGTTATTATCAATTATTGAGTCTACTAAAAAATGCATATCTCCGCTACCATAACCAGCTGTTCTGATAAACGCAATTCCAGCTTTAATAGTATTGTCCTGGGTTCTTTCTGTTTGAAAACCTAACATTGGTCCGTAATTACCAGTTTCATCACTTGTTCTTCCCTTTAAAACAACAAGTGGAGTAACAGAACTCTGAGAAAGCATATCAACTTCTAATTTATTAAACGGATTATTTGTGCCAATCCCGACGTTACCACCGCTAGTCAATCTCATTACCTCATCAATAGTATTGGTGGTCCCTGCTCTAGTTACGCTAAAAGCTAAATCACTATTCCAAACACTACCATATGCGCCAGTTTTTATTGAACGAATATAAGTGCTATATGTACCTACTTGCGTTCCACCAATCTTAAGTCCAGCATAACCACCAGCTCCCCCTAATTCATTGCCACCAATATGTAACAAGTCTTCTTGTGGGCTCAATGACCCGCTTCCAACAGTCCCAAATATATTCAACTTTGCGTCTGGATTCGTCGTCCCAATCCCAACGTTACCAGAACTCAAGAAAGTCATGACATCCACATTAGCAGAATCATTGTGACTGCCAACATCACCTTTAAGAGCAATAGTCATCGCCGTTCTTGGATAATAAGGAGATCCGTATGTACCCCAAGAATAAACTTTAAAATCAACGCTACCAGGATAATATAAACCACTTGCATGCTTACGAATAAGACGTAAAAGAACTTCAGGTGTTTGACTTTGATCAGTTGCACTTAATATACGTAATCTAGCTGGTGTATCCATAGCATCAGTACCATCAGATGCACCAATTTGAAGTTTAGAAAGGGGATTAGTAGTTCCAATACCAACATTGCCATCTCTTTTAACGGTTACATAATCATTTCCACCCCAAATTCGTAAACTATTATCATCAATTTTATTATATAAACCCCAATGATTTCCGGCGCCAACTACGCTTTGAATATCAATCTCGGCGTTAGCGGCAGAATTATAAACATGGAGTCGGCTATTAGGAGAAGCTGTTCCAATGCCGACATTGCCACTAAAAATACCTGGAGGGCTATCAATTTCATAAACATTTGAACTTGCTAAATACCAAGTAAAAACGCCGGACTGACCATCATTTTTTACATAAACATGTCCGCCATTAGAAAACGACCCCGTGTTTCCACAATGACCAACCCTAATATATTCTTCCCATTTCCCCGTACCCATAGTTGATGTCAGCCAATAAGATGTATGATTATCACCTATGTTATTTTGAGCTAACTCTAATGCATACCCCGCTGGTAGTTTAGCTCTGAATCTTTGAACAAAAGTAGCATTGGGCCGACAGGTAAACATTTGATAGAATCCGCCAAATCCAGGATTAGTCGCACCTCCATTATTAACAATTCTTATCCATTTACCCGATCTATTAGGTTGTGAGCCGTCGCCATTTTCCCAAAAATGACTAACCGCTGTCCCTCCCGAATTATTATAAACACTAACACCATTTCTACTAAATTCAAACTCTTCATCAGCATAAAGTGCTCTGCCGGCCGCCAAGGATGACCAAATAGGATTCCAAACGCCTCGCTCTGGGTTGTTTGATGCAGGGCCAATTCTGTCTATTGTTCTAAAGAAGCTACTGCCATCAACTTGCAACTTGGCCGTTGGATTCGTCGTCCCAATCCCAACATTACCCAAGCCAACGTTATAGGTTCCAGCTGTAGAAGTTGCCCAAAGAGAAGCGCCTCCTAATTTCGGAGCAAAGTTATCATCTACATATGCTCTTGAAACTGCAAAATCACTACCTAAAGGAGGCGAACTTAAGCCCCTTATATATCCAGTACGAACATCTATAACGGCGACACTACTAGTTGAAAAATCCAATTTTACTTCTGGAGACGTTCGTCCTATGCCGACATTGCCGTTATTTTTCAAATAAACCTGACCAGCATTACCGTATGTATAAATACTTAAATCAGTTCCAGCTGTGTTTCCAGCATTAGAAGATGTGTACAATTCGCTAAGACTTGTTGACTGTCTAAGTATCGTTCTAAATTCATTAACCGAATTTATTAAGTTTGTCTTAACTTCAATAAATGCTGGTTTCTGCACAGATGCTGAAACATCTGGAGCAATAGTAAGGCCAGCATTAGCAATTCCATCTCCAGAGGAGTCCCCTATCAAAAATGCTGCTCGAGGATAACTAAGAGAATCGCTAGCTGCTAGAAATGAAACACTATTACCAGAAGACGAACTTCTCTTTGAGGTGATTCTTGGATTATCGCCGACGACAGTTAATAAATCGTTTGGACTACTTGTTCCTATTCCAACATTACCAGAATTAGCATTAAAGACATTCGTTCCATTAACTGTCCAGGTCGTATCAGGAACGGTAATATAAGCCGCCTTAGCGCTCTCAAACGAGAACACTAAGGATATCAACATTAACCACCAGAATATTTTATGAAAATGAATTTTCAAAATATATTTAAAGTTATTATGAATATTTTTATTAAACGGCTTTTTACTCTAAGTTATTAAACATTAACTAGCGCAACATTTCAACAATTTATTGAACTATCATTTTCCCAACCGCCCCTAAATCACGATGATCAAACATAGCTGAATAGAAAGTATATTCACCGGCTTTATCAGGCGCATTAAAAATAATAGATTTTGTTTCACCTTTAGCAAGCCCAATAACCACGCCGCTTAAAGATGGATCGTCAAATCTGAAAATTTCCGAGAAGGTAGTCTCATTAACGTTAGAAATTGCTAAGGTAACTACTTGTCCTTTTTTAACGGTAAAAGTATTAGGGGCAAAACTACTACTGGTTACATCTAACTTAATCGTTGATTTAGGAAGTTCCTCTGGATTGCTAATCGGAAATGATTGACTAGGCGCTTCTTGGCTAGCGGCCTGAGCGGCATTATCAACCTTTGCTCCGTCAGTCTTAATAACTGCTCCGCTTTTAATATCAACTAAACTGCTACCGGGAACGATTTCAATCGCTTGAATAACTTTAGCCGGCTCGCCAGTCCCTTCTCCTCCCTCAACCATGTCGGCCGGGGCGCCAATGTTAATAATGTTAGCGCCTTCTAAACCTCCCTGTTCAGAAAGAACTTCGTCAATTAACTTCTGGGTCTCAACGGCCGCTTCTTCTGATTGTGTGGTTAACATTTCTTCGGGAATTCCCTGCTCAATTAAATCAGATTTTTTAACCGACTCTTCTTTGTTAGTTGTTATCATAACAACTAAGGCAATAACCGCAATCAAAGCGATTCCGATTAAAGCAATTTTCATTTTTTTGTTCATAGTTTTAGAATATTACTTTATTTTATATTTGAATTTTTCTTTCTTAATTATAGCAAGAACCAAGCATTATTTCCACAGAAAACATAAACGGCATTATAAGGACTAGAGAGCATAAAAGTAGATTGCCCGACTATCGGCGTACTCCCCTCTGGGTCAATAATTATCTTGGCGGAAAAATTAGCGCTACCGCTTTGGTCCATGACAACAAAGAAGCGGCCCGGAGTGCAAAGAGAGCTTGGCAAGGTAACGGTTCTATCAGCGGAAATGCTAGAGTAAGCAATAATGTAGTCATCGGCTTGAGCGGTATAATTAGTATTATTTACAAACGTAGTTTTCAAAATCACCCCGCCATTTACATGGAGCTTAGCTAAAGGATTATTTGTTCCGATTCCAACGTTGCCGGAATTGTTGTTGTAAATAGAATTATTACTACCTGAGGTCCAAAAACCTGACTGCGTACCAGGATCTGAAGAAGGAACCGCTATGCTATCGACATAATTCTTAGTGGCCGCATGTCCAGGGGCGGTTGGAGTCCCCACGGTTACAACATTGGTAAAGTACCCCGCACCATCAACAAATAGAGTTGTGGTAGCGGTTGTCGTTCCTATGCTAACCTTGTTAGGGCTAACAAATAAAGTATTAACCCCGCCAACTCTAAAATTAAATGGTCTTGAATTTCCCACATTTAAGAAATCAACTGCTGTTGCTCCGCTAGATACACCGGCCGGATTAATATATAAACCCGTACTTGGAGATGAATTATCTGAAACCTGAAAAGAGCCGTTATAAACGTGTAATTTTGTAGCCGGAGAGGTTGTCCCTATCCCGACGTTATTATTTGATATAGCTAAACCGACTGTAGCCGGAACGATATTTGCAGACCCTTGGCTCGCTTCTATATCAAAACCTGTGGCAAATAAAATTTTGGTGTTAGCATTTTTAACGGCCATTACTAAAGTTTCTAACCCATTTGTATCATATCTTAAACCTCCACCATAGCTTGGATTACCGCTCCTAAGAAATAAGGGGTAATTAAAAGCTAACCCGGTTGCTCCCCCTACTACTTGTAATGCTAACCCGGTTGCTCCCCCTACTACTTGTAATTTAGCCAATGGACTCGTCGTCCCAATTCCGACATTACCGGAACTATTAATTGTAAGTTTTTTGGATGATCCATAAGTAATATCCAAATTTGACGGACCACTACTTACATCTCGTACATCAAACTTCCATGGCCCACCAGTGTGTTGCGGCGGTTCCAAAGTTAACCTGGTTTTATCAATATACCCCAAACCACCAGCACCTATATGTAAATCTGATTGCGGATTCATCGTCCCAATCCCGACATTACCTAACCCAACATTATATGTTCCAGCTGTAGAAGTTGCCCAAAGAGAAGCGCCGCCGAATTTAGGAGCAAAGTTATTATCTACGTACCATTTTGATACAGCATTATCGTTTCGTATTG
>CAZPKN010000015.1:0-20215 GCA_964587195.1 uncultured Gammaproteobacteria bacterium
TGACCCTCAGGATAGCAGAGCGGTTTACTTAGCTAGTTATGAGGATGGCTTATTTTATACCTATGATGTTTATTCCGGCTGGAACCAAGTCAAAGGACTTCCTCAAGTTACCATTAATGATGTAGAGATTGACCCGCGCAATAAATGTATTATCTACGCCGCTTTAGCTAATCGCGTCTATCGCTCGGATGACTGTTCGCGAACCTGGGAGCAGATTTATTTTGATAATAATACTAGCGTGCTGGTTAATGCTTTAGTGATTGACCACTATAATCCAAAAAATTTATACATTGGAACTAGCCGCGGAGAAATCATCAAAAGTATTGATAGTGGTTTATCTTGGCGGACGATTCAGAGGCTTGATGAAGCGGTTTCTCATCTCCTGGTTTCGCCAGCCGATAGCCGCCAGTTATTTGTCGCGACTGTGAAGAACAAGATTTTTAGCTTTACTTCCAATACTAATACGAACCCCGCTAACTCTGCCGATATCGACGCTAATTTCTTAGTAGAGAATTGGACCGATTTAAATGAGGTTTTAAAGAATTTCGAACTGGGTTCGAATTTCAAGGATATTATTATTAATGAAAAAGACGGGACAATGTTTATTGCGACCTCTAAAGTCATCTTACGTTCCCGTGATAACGGCTTTACCTGGGAAAGCTTAAGCCTGCTCCAGCCGGAACAAGATGCTATTGTTAATGCGTTAGCCGTTAATCCGGAAAATTCCAATGAGCTATATTATACGACTGATACCGCCTTTTTCCGTTCTAATGATGGTGGAGTAACTTGGACGACGAAAAAACTGCCGACTAAGCGGTCGGGCCGAGAACTCTTGATTGATTTTAGGAACCCTAGCATGTTATATTTAGGGACTAAGAAATTATAGACAATGAGTATATCTCTATTTATTTATAAAATTAATATAAGTTAAAAAGTATATGAATCAATATTTACAGGACAAGCAAGGTGATTTCGCTAATGCCCTTGATTTCTTTAAAAGAGAAATATCAACCCTTAGAACTGGCCGGGCTAATCCGGCAGTTTTAGACAATATCCAGGTTGAGGCCTATGGTACTATGAATCCGGTTAATGCCGTCGGTAATATCGCTGTTTCTGATGCCAGGAGTATTGTAATTGTTCCTTGGGATAAGTCAGTTTCGAAAGCGATTGAAAAAGCGATTATTGATGCGGGCTTAGGGATGGGAATCGTGAATGAAGGAGATCGCATCCGCCTAACTGTTCCGGCATTAACTGAGGAAAATCGTAAAGCACTCGTTAAGACCTTAAATGAAAAGATGGAAAAAACTCGTATTATTTTAAGGCAGGCGCGTGATGGCATAAAAAATGCCATTGAGACCGCTTTTGATGATAAAGAAATCAGTGAGGATGATAAATTCCGCTTCATGAAAGAGCTTGATGAATTTTCCGCCAAGAAGAATGATGAGCTGAAAAGTATCCGCGACCGTAAAGAAGAAGACATTATGGAAATATAAATTTTAGCCTTTTAATTTGTAATTATTATTTATTAGTTATGTTATTAACCATTGTGATATTTATTTTAGTCTTGTCGGTTCTGGTCTTTGCTCATGAGCTCGGCCATTTTATGACCGCGCGTCGTCTGGGAGTTAAAGCGGAGGAATTTGGCTTTGGCTTTCCGCCACGCGCGCTTGGAGTGTATCGAAATAAAGCCAAGAAATGGCGTTTCGTGTTTGGCGCCAGAACTTATGAAAGTTTAGAAAGAAGTGCCGACGAAAAACTCCATCCTCACCCAAAGTCCACAATCTATTCCTTAAATTGGCTGCCTATCGGCGGGTTTGTAAAAATTAAAGGGCAAGACGGGGAAGAAAAGAATGATAAGGATAGTTTTGCCGGCCAGAAGATTTGGAAGCGTTTAGTTATCCTAGCTGCCGGCGTTATCATGAACGTTTTCTTGGCCTGGGGATTATTTTCGGTCGGGTATATGATAGGGCTTCCGCAGGTAACGGACACTGTTTCGAAAAACGCGATTATTTCCGAGCCGAGTGTAATTATTGCTTCGGTTGTGCCAGATTCTCCAGCGGCTATCGCCGGGCTACAGTCAGGAGATATTATTAAACAGGTCAATGGCCAAGTGATTGCCTCTGAGTCACTGCTTCAAGAAATTGTTGGTGCTAATAATGGTCAGGTTATTCCTTTAGCAGTTAATCGGGGCGGAGAAGATATTGATATTTTAGCTGAACCCGCTTCAAAAGATGGCGGACGGGCGACTATCGGCGTCGCCATATTTGCTTCCGGCACAGTCCGCTACCCCTTCTTTAGTGCGATTATTGAGGGAGCAAGGACAACGGGGGTAATGTTGAAAGAGATAGTAGTTGCTTTTGGTTCACTATTTACTAATCTTTTCCAGGGGAAGCCGGTGGCTGATCAATTTGCCGGCCCTATCGGCATCGCCAATATTACCGGTGAAGCGGCTCGTCTTGGTTTTATTTATCTTCTACAGTTTACCGCCCTTCTGTCTTTAAATTTGGCCATTATCAATATTTTACCCTTCCCGGCGCTTGATGGCGGCCGTATTATTTTCTTGTTAGTTGAAAAATTAAAAGGCCGGCCAGTTAAGCAGGAAATTGAAACTCTAGTTCATAATATTGGCTTTTTACTTCTAATTGCCTTGATAATTTTTGTCACCTACAAGGATATAGTTCGTTTGTTCTAACTAATTCTTAACTTCAAATATATGAAAATCAATCTCAAAGCTAGTAAGTTCGAATTAACCGAAGCGATTACTGCTTATTGTCAGACGAAAATGGATATGTTAGATAAATATCTCGGTGATATTGCGGTCATTAACTGTGATTTTGAGATTGCTAAAGCGGTCGGCGGGCAAAATAAAGGTGATATTTTCCGGGCAGAAGTTAATTTAGAGGTGCCGCGTAAGCTGCTAAGAGTCGAGAAAACGGAAAAAGATTTGTATAAAGCGATTGATAAGGTTAAGGACCATTTAGAAATTGTTATTAAGAAATATAAGGAGAAAAAATAATAATTAAGTGAAGTTATAAAAGTATGAATATCCTCAGTCTTTTTGGAGATGCTAATGAAAAGGTAATCAAGGCGATGCGGCCAATAATTGAAAAGATTGCCTCTTTAGAGCCAGATTTGCAGAAGTTAAGCGCCGCCGAATTAAAAGCTAAAACGGTCGCTTATAAAAATCGCTTGGCTCAAGGAGAAACGCTAGACGACTTGCTGCCGGAAGCGTTTGCAACGATGCGCGAGGCTTCTTGGCGAATTCTAAAGCAGCGTCATTTTGATGTGCAGCTGATTGGCGGCATCGTCTTGCACCGTGGCCAAATTGCGGAAATGAAGACGGGAGAAGGAAAGACTTTGGTCGCCACTCTACCGCTTTATCTTAACGCACTAGAGGGCAAAGGCGTTCACTTGATTACTGTTAATGACTACTTAGCTCGTTTAGGCGCCGGCTGGATGGCGCCAGTTTTCTATTCTTTAGGGTTAACGACTGGGGTAATTATTCATGATGTTGCCTATGTTTACGATCCCGAGTATACCGATGAAACTCAGTATGACGAGAGGTTGAGCCATTTCCGTAAAGTGCCGCGTCGCGAAGCCTATTATTGTGACATCACTTATGGCACCAATAATGAATTTGGCTTTGATTATTTGCGCGATAATATGGTCTACAATTTAGACCAAACTGTTCAACGCCCCCTTAACTACGCCATCGTTGATGAAATCGACTCGATTTTAATTGATGAAGCCAGAACACCGCTGATTATCTCCGCGCCGGCCGAGGAATCGACGGATAAGTATTTTAAATTTGCGCGCCTGGTTGAAGGATTAATTGAAAATGATGATTATAATGTTGACGAGAAAATGCGGGCCGCTACCTTAACAGAAGGCGGAATTGCTAAAGTCGAAAAACTTTTGGGCATGGGAAATATTTATGTTGAAGGCGGAGTTAAAGAAGTCCATCATTTAGAACAAGCTTTGAAAGCGCGCGTCTTATTTAAAAAAGATAAAGACTACGTCGTTAAAGACGGGGAAATTATTATTGTTGATGAATTTACCGGACGTTTAATGCCGGGGCGTCGTTATAGCGAGGGCCTGCATCAAGCGATTGAAGCGAAGGAGGGGGTAAAGGTTCAAAAAGAATCGCAAACCATGGCAACCATCACCTTCCAAAACCTCTTTCGTCTTTATAAAAAACTATCCGGTATGACCGGAACCGCTGCCACTGAAGCGGAAGAATTTCATAAAATCTATAAACTGGATACCATTGTTATTCCGACTAATAAGCCAAATATCAGAAAGGATTATAATGATTTGATTTATAGAACCGAGGAAGACAAATTCCGGGCGGTCATTCGCGATGTCAAAGAGCGGAGCACTAAAGGTCAGCCGGTTTTAATCGGTACTATTTCGATTGAAAAAAATGAGATCCTGACGGAAATGATGGAGAAGGAAGGTTTACGGCCGCAGATGTTGAACGCCAAGAACCATCAAAAAGAAGCTGAAGTTATCGCTCAGGCGGGACGCAAAGGCGCTATTACCCTAGCGACTAATATGGCTGGCCGTGGAGTTGATATTATTTTAGGCGGTAATCCGCCGGAAGAGGAAGAGCAAAAATTAGTTCGCGAGCTCGGCGGTCTGCATGTTATCGGAACTGAGCGCCATGAATCGCGCCGTATTGATAATCAATTGCGCGGTCGCGCGGGACGTCAGGGCGATCCAGGTTCATCACAGTTTTATGTTTCAACCGATGATGATTTAATGCGTATTTTCGGCGGCGATAGGATGAAGGGACTGATGCAGACTTTAAATGTTCCGGCTGATATGCCGATTGAAAATAAAATGATTTCTAAATCAATTGAATCGGCGCAGAAAAAAGTCGAAGGCAATAACTTCGACATGCGAAAACATTTAGTTGAATATGATGATGTTATTAATAAGCATCGCATGGCCATCTATACTCGTCGTCGCGAGATTATTGATATTTCTGAAGGGGCAAAAATTGAAGAAAATTTAGGAGGCGAAGAAAAAGAAGAGGGGGCGGAGAATAAAGAAGAAAAAACTCTTAGTACTATTATTAAGCCGATGATAGAGACGGAGCTTATTAATTTAATAAATTTTCACACCGCTGGAGACGATAAAGAAAATTGGGATGTCAAAGAAATATACGAAACCGCTCGAACGATTTGGATGCCAGAGGAGAATTTACTCAAACGTTTAGAGGAAATAGTTAAGGAAGATAAGACCCGCGATGAACTGCGTCAAGAAATAACTGATTATTTACTCAGTGAAGCAAATGCTGTTTATGATTCACTACACGAACGCTTCGCCGCTGCCGGTATTGATTTTAAAGAAGTCGAGAAAGGGATTCTTATCCGTTCTATTGATCAGAATTGGGTTGAGCACTTGGAAACTATTGATTACTTGCGCCGTGGCATCGGCTTGCGTGGCTACGGGCAACGCGATCCGCTCGTAGAATACAAAAAAGAGGCTTGGCGTCTATATCAAGAATTAAATGCTCTTATTAATAAGAATGTCGTTTACGGTATTTATAGAACCGCCGATGGATTGTCCTCGGTTAGCGCTCAAGTTCTGCAGGCCTTTGCTAATAAGGCGGAAAAGAAATTAGAATTTTCCGGCGCGCAAAAAGAAATGCATAGACAGGCCGGAGAGCGAAATACAGCTGATTTGGTCCATGAAAAAACTAAAGACGAGCTAGGCGAGAAGGTTGGCCGCAACGATCCTTGCCCATGCGGCAGTGGGAATAAATATAAAAAGTGTTGCGGGAAATAGGATTATAAAAATATAAATTTCGAAAATTTAGAACAAATTAAAGCTCCTCAGCCTGATCCGGATGAAGTTAAGATTCAGAATCTTTTCACCGAGATATTTTGTGATAAGCGAAGTCCTGAGGATCGTTATTTAGAAGCGATACGCCGTTTAACCAGTTTTTTAAAAACAGGCGAAAGCAATTTGTTAACTCAGGAACAGATTGACGAAATCAAGAGTAGCCTTAAAGTCTGTTCGGCGCTAGAAGATAAAAAGGAATTTATAAAACAATGTGCGGACTGCCTTAACCCCCTACTTGATTGGAAAAAACAGGATCCATATTCCTTTGAAGCTAAGCTCAGGGAGAACGTGGCCGAGGTGACAGGATTTATCCCACTAAACGAAACTTTGACCTATGGCCGCGATAAAGATCGCATTCATATCCATGTTTCTCCTTCAGAGACTTTAGGGTTGTCTGAAAAGCTAGCTCTTATTAAAGACGGTTTTCACAAGTTGAGAGATATTCTTTTAGCTGATGAAAGTATTAAAGAAGTCTCGGCAACCTCCTGGATAGTAGCCGCTAACCCAGGCATACTAGAGAAATTGGGCTTCACTATTGATGGTGAAATTTCTAAAGGCATGAAGAAGCGTAATTTCCCAAATGAAACAAGGCCGGTTTTTAAAGCTCATATTACTCGAGAAGAATTTATTGATAAATATAAATAAGTAGAGAAAGATTATTATTATCAATGTTGTCCGGCACTTAGAATAAAATATTTTATAGAAAAATATAGATTCAAAAGAAGCTTATA
The DNA here is from genome assembly GCA_964587195.1 of uncultured Gammaproteobacteria bacterium. Lineage (GTDB taxonomy): Bacteria > Patescibacteriota > Patescibacteriia > Patescibacteriales > UBA12465 > UBA12465. Next base: position 6,582 of record CAZPKN010000015.1, read on the forward strand.
AAATTGCAGAATGGCGCTAATTGGTGTCGTTGGGGGCACGGAACTTAATTTATAAATATAAAAACATTTTATCTTTATTTTAACTTTCTATAATGAGCGCTTTGTTATAATGGTTAATATTATTATTAACCTACCCGCCCAAGGCGGGATAAATAAATTATGAAAAAAGAAGAGGAAAAACAAATCAGCTTGTTTCAAGGGAAAGAGGTCAGAAAAACCATTTATAAAAAAGAATGGTGGTTTTCGATTGTTGATGTTTGCGAAGTTTTAAGCGGAAGCCCAGCCCCTCGCCAGTATTGGGAAAAGGTTAAAAAGAGGGAATTTGTCGATTTTCAACTGTCCCCAAATTGGGGACAGTTGAAAATAGTGGCCGAAGACGGAAAGATGAGATCGACTGATTGCGCCAACACTGAAGGAATATTACGTATTATTCAATCTATCCCGTCTCCCAAGGCGGAGCCTTTTAAACGTTGGTTAGCTAAAGTTGGCTACGACAGAATACAGGAAGTTGATGATCCGGAATTAGCGACTAAGCGAACTAGGTTGCTATACAAATTAAAAGGTTATCCAGAAGATTGGATTGAAAAAAGAGTACGAGGAATAGCGGTTAGAGAAGAATTAACTGATGAATGGCAAAAGCGCGGCGCCAACAAGCCCAGGGACTATGGAATACTAACATCGGAGATATCGCAGGCAACTTTTGGTTTAAAACCAGAAGAATATAAGAAGTTAAAGGGAATTAAATCTGAGAATTTGCGCGACCACATGGATGATTTTGAATTAATTTTAACAATGCTTAGCGAAAAGACGACGACTGAAATCCATCGCAATAATGATTCTGAAGGCATGATTGAGTTAAAAGATGACGCCAGAGTAGGCGGGTCAATTGCTGGATCAGCAAGAAAGCAGATAGAGAGAAAAATTGGCCGCTCAATTGTCTCTAAGAAAAACTTTTTAGGCGGCAGAAAGGGTAAGTTATTATAACTAGAATTATGAAAATAACTCCTATGTTTGATTTAAATAGACCAAGAAAGCTGTTGACTATTTGTATAGTTAGAGAGCCTGGTAGAGTTCTTTTGGGCATGAAAAAGCGCGGTTTTGGAGTAGGTCGTTTTAATGGTTTTGGCGGGAAGCTTAATCCTGGTGAGACGGTCGAAGAGGCGGCCATCCGTGAGCTCGAAGAAGAGGCAAATATCAAAGCCCTAGATTTGGAGAGAATGGGGGTGATCTATTTTGAATTTAAAGATCAAGCGGAGATTTTGGAAACCCATATTTTTAAAGTAGAGAAATTTTCTGGAGAGATAGTTGAAAGTGAAGAGATGCGTCCGCAGTGGTTCTCCTTAGATAAAATTCCTTATCAAGAAATGTGGCCGGATGATATTTATTGGTTGCCGCTCTTTTTAGAGAATAAGCATTTTAAGGGGAGGGTTTCATTTGATGAAAATAATCAAATAGTTGATAGATTGATTGAAGAGTATTCAAATCTTTAAACTATTGATAAAAAATAAAAACTCGTTACTGGAACGAGTTTTTGTTTGCCTATATTTTTCCGGTTAGGAAGTAGGCAATAATTACCATTATTTCCCGTGGGATGAAGAGCCATTTAGAACGTGTCCAAACTTGGCTCGACTGCCTGTCGTAGGGGATTTTAACGGAGACGGCTAAGCAATTAAGACCTAGCTTTTCCGTTACCCTTTTCACTCTCCAGATATGATGCGGATGAGCAAAGACAAGCAGGTTTTTAATGCCGTTTTTTCGGCAGTATTCAGCACACTGACGCGAAACTTCATAGGAGTCAAGATATTTCCCAGCTTTTTCATGCTGAGAAATTATTTTATCTATCTTAATCTCTTTCGGGAAAGCATCGGCTGTATCTTTCTGAATTATTAGCTGAGGCGGGCAAGGGAAGTCTTCCCTTATTCTAATGATTGCTTCTGCCAAAGCTTCATTGCTTGTTCCCGGGCTATTTTTTCTTAGTCCGAAAGATTGGCAGAAAATTGCCTGTATATCACACTCTCTCATAATATAGCCCTCCTTTGACCTTTTTGTTAAAAAATACGATTATTTGCTGGTTTATTGTAACACCTTAATTAAAAATTGTCAATAATAAACGGTTTTTAATCCTCAGCGCTTATTCTTTTAAGCCTCTTTTTAAGCGCAAATAATTCTTTAATAAAATACCAGGCTTCGCTATTTTTAACTTTACTAACTCTTTTAAAATAACGATTTTCTAGCCAGTCAACTGGAATTTGTTTAAGGCGGTAATTAAATTTAAGAGAGAGTGTGATTAGCTCCGCATCAAAAAACCAGCGGTCATCTTGGAAATATGGTTCTAGGTGTTTAAATAGAGATTTTTTGAAAGCCTTAAATCCACATTGCAAATCAGTGATATTATTTCTAAGTACTAGCTGAGCTAGGAGGTTATAACTCCGAGAGCTAAAATCGCGCAGAGCCGATCGACCTGTTTTAGATCCCGGCAGCAGGCGCGAGCCGATAACTATATCAACCCGGTCTTCTAAAACGGGATTAATTAGCGCTGGAATGTCCTCAAGAGCAACGGCTAAATCCATGTCCATAAAAACTAAAATGTCCGCTTCGCTGTTTGCAAAATATTTTTTTAAGGATTTACTCTTGCCTCCTTCTTGGTAATTAATGGCGCGAAAATGTCTGGGGCATTCTTCTTCTAAACTAGCAGCGATATTAAAAGAATTGTCAGTCGAGCCGTTAATTAGAATAATAATGCGCCAGTCGCAACTTAATCTTAGTTCATTTAAATAACCAAAAAGCCGACGCGCATTAGCGGCGATAATATCTACTTCATTTTTAGCTGGCAGACAAAAATCAATTAGCATATAGTCAGCATATCTTATTACTTAATTATAGTCCGATTAAGCTTTAATAGGCAAATTCATCTTCTGGCCTTTTTCGGCCCTTTTTATCATTGCTTGGAGGTAACAGCTTGCTGGGAAAATAAGCGGAAAATAAGGGGTTTTAGAATTTAGCCGGCTCCTGTTCGGTTTGACAAAATGGCCTAAAAAGCTATAATTAAGTAGTTAATATTAAGCTATTATTTAGCGATAAATGTATGTTTCAAGAGGCTCATTACGATGATAATTTTGCTGAAAAAAATCCTAAAAAGATCATCCCTAAGCATCCGGATGATACCCAGACCGATTTATTGGCTGATTTTGAACGAGTCGACAGGGAAGAAACTAAGGAGGCGTATATGGAAAGACAATATGCTGAATTTTTTGGCAGTGATGAATATTATAATCTTCAACCAGACGCTAAAGACGAGATTAGGCAAGCTTATAAAAGAAAAGCTGATGAAGATTTTCGCGAAAAATTTAGCCAGCAGCCAGAAACTTCTAGAGACAGAATTAGTCGTCGGACTTTGGAAATAATCAAGCAAGAAAAAGTCAGCTCTCTGGAGGCCTCTTCTCGAGCCCGCCAGGAAGAAGAAGCGCGTTTACAAGCCGCCCAAATGGAGCGGGAGAAGAAAAATAAAGCACGTCTTCTCAGGTTGCAGCAAGATTCGTCTATTAACTTATCCAAGCCAAGATTTCCGGAAGATGTTCTTAATGAAGACGGCACAATCAGAGATAATAAGCCCGGCGAAGAATATTATGGCCGTTTTAAAAAGTAATTTTAATCATGTATAAGAGATAATTTATGCCAGAAACTGATAATAAACAAAATTCCGCTGTTTCGAAGAATGCCTTTGTTGCTATGGAAGAGGCTGTTCTTGATTTTTGGGACAAGGCTGATATTTTTCATAAATCGATTAAAAAAAATTCTCCGCAAGGGAATTTCGTTTTTTTTGAAGGCCCTCCGACGGCCAACGGGATGCCTGGCATCCACCATGTTCTAGCTCGGGCTTTCAAAGATGTTCTGCCGCGCTACAAAACAATGAGCGGCTATCGCGTTGAACGTAAGGCCGGTTGGGATACGCACGGCTTGCCGGTTGAACTGCAAGTTGAAAAACAATTGGGTATTTCCGGAAAACCGGATATTGAAAAATATGGGATTAAAGAATTCAATCAGAAATGCCAGGAGAGTGTTTGGACTTATTTAGAAGAATGGCGTAAATTAACGCGCCGTATCGCTTTTTGGGTTGATATGGAAGAGGCTTATGTAACTTATGATAATTCTTATATCGAATCGCTCTGGCATATTTTAAAAGAAATTGATGCTAAAGGCTTGCTTTATAAGGGGCATAAAGTCGTCCCCCATTGTCCGCGCTGCGGAACTGCTTTATCTAGCCATGAAGTAGCTCAGGGATATAAGCTGGTTAAGGATAATTCGGTTTATCTAAAATTTAAGATCAAGGTTGGTAATGAAAAAGTTTCGGTTGGTGATTTTATTCTCGCCTGGACCACAACTCCTTGGACTCTTCCGGGAAACGTTGCCTTGGCGGTCGGGGATAATATTGATTATGTAAAAGTGAAAGTTGAAGAAGAATTATTAATCATTGCTAAAGAGAGGCTAGAGGTGGTGCTTAAAGGTGTAAGCTATCAAATCGTTTCCGAGCTCAAAGGATCTGACCTCATTGGTTTAGAATATGAACCTTTGTTTGATATCGCCTCTATTAAGAATGAGGCCAGTCAAAATAGCAAACCGGTCTATCAAGTTTTGGCCGCCAATTTTGTGACAACTAGCGATGGCACTGGCGTTGTTCATACCGCGGTTATGTACGGCGAGGACGATTATAATCTCGGCCTATCCGCCGGTTTGCCGACTGTCCATACTGTTACCGATTCCGGCCATTTTACCAAAGATCTCGCCTCTTATGATTTAGAAGGGAAATTTGTTAAGAGTGCAACGACAGAAAAAATAATTTTAGATTACCTGCAGTCAGCCGGACTACTATTCAAAGAAGAAATTTATGAACATGACTATCCTTTCTGCTGGCGCTGCGATACGCCGCTTTTATACTACGCGAAAGATTCTTGGTTTATAGAAACCAGCAAGCTCAAAGAGGAGTTAATTGCTAATAATGAAAAAATAAATTGGATTCCCGATCATATTAAAGCGGGGCGCTTTGGCGAGTGGTTGAATAATGTTAAAGACTGGGCGATTTCTCGAGAAAGATATTGGGGAACGCCGCTGCCTATTTGGGAATGTTCATCTTGCGACAACCGTAAAGTCATTGGCAGCGTTGAGGAGTTGTCAGAACTAAGTGGAGCAAAGCTAAATCTTAAGTCAGAGTTACATAGACCAGAAATCGATAATCACGAAATAACTTGTACGGCTTGCGGCGGAAAAATGAAGCGCGTCAAGGAAGTTTTTGATTGCTGGTTTGATTCTGGAGCCATGCCTTATGCCCAGCATCATTATCCGTTTGATAATAAAAATTTGATTGATAAAGGTGAGCAATTTCCGGCTGATTTTATCTGCGAGGCCATCGATCAGACTCGTGGTTGGTTCTACACTCTTTTAGCTATCTCCACTTTACTCGGTAAAGGCAATCCTTATAAGAACGTTATCTGCCTCGGTCATATTAATGATAAGACCGGCAAGAAGATGTCTAAATCAAAAGGCAATATTATTACCCCAAACGAAGTTATCTCTCAGTACGGGGTCGATGCTGTTCGTCAGCACATGTACACGATTAACCAGCCCGGCGAAGGGAAGCGCTATGACATTGAAGATGTTAAAGATGTTTTCCGCAAGAATATAATGCTGCTTTGGAATGTTTATAAATTTTATGAGATGTATGCCGGTGAATTAAAAGCTGATAGCTCTAAAAAGCCTAGTAGTCACGTTCTTGACCGTTGGATAATTGCTAAGTTAAATCTGTTGATAAATAGCATTTCGGCGGAGTTAGACAGCTATCATGTCTATGAGGCGGCTCGTCAGATTCCAGAGTTTATCGATGAGCTTTCAACTTGGTATCTGCGCCGCAGTCGCGACCGTTTTAAATCAGACGATGAAGCCGATAAGCAAGCCGCTTTAGCAACAACTAAATATGTTTTAGGAGAATTAGCGAAAGTCATGGCCCCGTTTATGCCTTTTATAGCCGAAAATCTCTGGCAAAAAATCAGCGGCTATAATTTTGCAGATGAAAATAAATCGGTTCATTTGGAGCCTTGGCCGTTTAAGGATGAAACTGATAATAGTGTTTTGCTTTCTGAAATGGCAACAGTTAGAAGAGTGGTTGAGCTTGGCTTGGCTAAGCGCGATGAGGCGGGAATTAAAATACGCCAAATGCTAGGGCTAGTGACGGTAGCAATTAAAAAAGAAATACCTTTAGAGTATTTAGAATTAATTAAGGATGAGCTTAATGTCGCCAACATTGAGTTTAGTGAAACAAATGAAGAACAGATTATCGTTACTTTAGACACCACAATTACCCCTGAATTAAAAGCCGAGGGTTTAAAAAGAGAGCTTATTCGTTTTGTTAATATGTTGCGTAAAGAAGGCGGCTTAAATTTAAATGATGAAACTGATATTTACTTGTCAGGTGCTGACAAAGAATTGCAAGGCGCTCTAGCTGACAAGAAAGCTGATATTCTTAAAGACACTCTCAGCATCTCGCTTAATTTTGTAGAAGCGATGCCAGAGGTTTTAATCTCTAAAGAGATAAAGATTAATGAAGCGAAAATAAATCTCGGTTTAAAAAAGTAACCGCCACTTTTTAGATTGATGTAATTATGAAAAAACTGGAACTATTGGCTCCGGCCGGAAATTCTTTAAAGCTAGAAACAGCTTTCGCTCATGGCGCGGATGCGGTCTATTTAGGTATTCCGGATTTTTCTTTGCGTGTTCGCATTAACGATTTTAATCTGCAAAGCTTAGCTGAAGGGGTTAAGATCGCTCATAGTCTAAAAAAGAAAGTTTATATCACTCTAAATATTTTTGCTCACAACCGGCACCTAGCTAAAATCCCCGCCTATATCAAAGTTTTGAAGAAGTTAAAGGTTGATGCTTTAATAATCTCTGACCCCGGTATTATTGCTCTCGTCAAAAAGTATTGGTCTAAGGCAGAAATTCATCTTTCAACTCAGGCTAATTGTACTAATGCTGAAGCGGTAAAGTTTTGGGCCAAACAGGGAGTTAAGCGGGTTATCTTGGGCCGAGAAGTGACTTTAAAGGAAATAAAAGAGATTCATAAGTCGGCGCCGCGGGTCGATTTGGAATATTTTGTTCATGGAGCAATGTGCATGGCTTATTCTGGTCGTTGTTTTTTGTCTAAGGAGTTAGTTGATAGAAGCGGTAATCTAGGAGATTGCGCCCAGCCTTGCCGTTGGGAATATAGTATTAAGGCGCGCAACCATGAAAGCGAATTTGATTTAGTTTCCGAAGAACACGGTACTTATCTTTTAAACTCTAAAGACTTGTGCTTAATAGAGTATTTACCGCAGCTGATTGAAGCGGGGATAAGCTCATTTAAGATTGAGGGGCGTGCCAAGAGTGTTTATTATCAAGCGCTAGTTTCTGGTATTTATGCTCGGGCTCTAGATTTTCTGAAGAAAAAACCAAGCGTGGTTGCTTGGAAAAAAGAAGTAAAATACTTGAAGGCGGAACTAGTTGATAAATTGGTCCATCGCGGTTATACCTCGGGATTTTTGTTGGGAGGTAAGGCGGAACAAAATACCACAAGCGCTAATCATTTAAGCGCTTGGGAATTCTGTGGTCAGGTTGTTATGCCGGAAAAGAATTGGTTTAAACCTGAGCTTAAAAAAGGCGAACATCATTTATATTTCCTGGTTCACAATACTATCAAGCTAGGTGATACGACAGAAATAATTACGCCTAAATATGGTATAATTAAATTATCACCCAAGAAGATGTTTGATGCTAAAACCGGTGAAGAGTTAACTGAGGCTCATGGCGGCGGTGGAGCTAGAACAGTTGTTGTTTCTATCAAAGAAATTGTCCCTATTCTTAGCGTTCTAAGAAGAAAAAAATAATTAAAATCTATGATTGCTTATTTGCGCGGACAAATAATTAATAAGGCGAGCGGCTATGTCATAGTCGAAGTTAATGGCTTGGGCTACCAAGTTTTTGTCGGCGAGAATTTAGGCAATGAGCTTAAGGTTAATACCGAAGTTGAATTATATACTCATCATCAAGTCAGGGAAGAAGCGAGTGACTTATATGGCTTTAAGACGATTGATGATTTAAGTTTATTTGAACTGCTTTTATCTGTTTCTGGAGTTGGGCCAAAGTCGGCTTTAGGAGTTTTATCACTAGCCAGCGCCGATGATATTAAGGAGGCGATTGTGCGCGGTGATGCTGATCTTTTAACTAAGGTGTCCGGCATAGGAAAAAAGACGGCTGAGCGCTTGGTCTTGGAGCTAAAGAATAAAGTAATGCGCGTTTCGTCAGGAACGAGCTTAGAATCAACTACTTTGGGAAGCAGCGATGAGCTCGATGCTCTCATGTCATTGGGTTATTCTTTGAGCGAAGCACGCACAGCGCTAAATGCCGTTTCGTCGGAGCTTATAGATAGTGGTGAGCGCGTGAAAGCGGCGCTTAAAAAAATGGCGAAGAGGTAGACTAATCATAAGAATAATTTTTTAAAGATAGTTAATTTAGCTCACTTTACAATAATATTAGTTTAATTTAACATTATATTAATAGTAATATAAATAAATATGGCGATTGAAAATAAAAAGAATATTACCAAGCAATCAGTAGACTTTCCGGCTTGGTACCAGGACGTTGTACGAGAGTCTGAGCTAGCTGAGGTTTCTGAGGTTCGAGGCTGCGGGATCGTTCGTCCTTATGGCTTAAAGATTTGGGAATTAATAAAAGAGGAATTATCTAAAAAATTAGAAGAAGATGGTGTAGAAAACGTCTATTTTCCTATTTTTGTTCCACTGGAAAATTTAGAGGCCGAAAAAGATCATGTTGAAGGTTTTTCCCCGGAACTGGCAGTTGTTACTCATGCTGGCGGTGAAGAATTAGTGAATAAATTAGCTATTCGACCGACTAGTGAAGCGGCGATGTATAAAACGTATTCTAAATGGGTGCAAAGTTATAAAGATTTACCATTACGATTAAATCAATGGGCTAATGTTGTTCGCTGGGAAAAACGTCCTCGGGCATTTTTACGTTGGAGCGAATTTCTTTGGCAGGAAGGTCATACGGTTTTTGCTAATGAAGATGAGGCCCGTGCCGAAGTTGATAAAATGCTCGGGATATATAAATTCATTTATGAATTTATGGCTATTCCGACTTTTACTGGTCGTAAGTCAGAAAGGGAGAAATTTGCCGGGGCAGTTATGACTAAAACGGCTGAAGTTATGGCTCGTGACGGAAAAGCTATCCAGGGAGCAACTAGCCATTATTTGGGAACGAATTTTGCTAAAGTATTTGATGTAAAATATCTTGGGGCTGATGGCAAATTTAATTTCGGCCACCAAAACAGCTGGGGTCTTTCTTGGCGCTCCGTTGGCGCAGTGATAATGGTTCATGGGGATGATAATGGCTTGAGATTACCTCCTAATATCGCTCCAATACAAATTGCCATAGTGCCAATTTATCGGGAGGCTGGCGAGCAAGATAAAGTTATCGCCTACTGTGAAAAATTAAAGACATCTCTTGTTGATTATCGAGTTAAGATTGATAATCGCGAAGGTCAGACCCCTGGATTTAAATTTCATTATTGGGAGGTTCGTGGCGTGCCAATTCGTTTTGAAGTTGGGCCAAAAGAAGCGGCGGAGGATAAAGTAACTGTTTTTAGGCGTGATAATAATACTAAAGAAACAGTTTCTTCTTCTGACTTAGCGGATTATATTAAAAATTTGTTAAATTCTATACATGAAAATTTATATAATCAGGCTAAAGAATTTTCCGAGAAAAATATAAATCGTATAGAAGATTGGTCGGAAATAGGGGATCAGACTGGTTGGTTTGAGGCTAGTTGGAGCGAGGATCCGGAAACAGAAGCTCAACTTAAAGAAAAATATGGAATAGTTTCCAGGGTACTACCGGAAAATAATGAAAATGTCGCACCAAAAAATAAAAAATGTTTTATTAGCGGTCAAGAAGCTAAGCACGATTGGCTTTTTGCTAAATGTTATTAAGGAAACTTTACTACTCACTTACATCTTATGTTTAAAAAATTTGTCGGCAAATTCAGCCATGATTTAGGAATCGACCTTGGTACGAGAAATACCTTGGTTTATATTGCCGATAAAGGGGTGGTTGTTAATGAACCATCAGTAGTGGCTATTAATAAGCGGACCAATGAAATTTTAGAAGTCGGTGAGGCGGCTAAAAAAATGGTCGGCAAAACGCCGGGGCATATTGAAGCGGTTAAACCGCTAGTTGAAGGAGTTATTTCCGATTTTGAAATTACTGAAAAAATGCTTAAATATTTTATCAATAAAGTTCATAGCGAAAATTTTACTTTAATTGCTAGACCACGAGTTGTTATTGGTATCCCGCTTGATTTAACTGAGGTAGAGAAAAAGGCCGTTGAAGATGCGGCTCGTTCGGCCGGCGCCCGTAAAGTTTATTTAATTGAAGAAGCGATGGCTGCCGCGATTGGTGCTCGTTTACCGGTTACCGAAGCAACAGCTACTATGATTGTTGATATCGGCGGCGGAACTAGCGAAATCGCCGTTATTTCTCTAGGAGGAGTAGTTACTTGGCGCTCCCTAAAGGCGGCTGGCAATGAATTTGATAATAATATTATTGAGTATATCCGCGAGGAATTTAATATTTTAATCGGTGAACAGCTAGCGGAAAGTATTAAAATTGGCATTGGTTCGGCGGTTCCTTTAGACGAACCGCAAGAAATAGAAGTGCGTGGCCGAGATCTTTTAACGGGCCTTCCTAAAGCGGTGATGATTTCTGATAAACAAGTTAGGGAAGCGATTAGCCGGACAGTCTCTAAAATCATTGAAACTATTAAAACTATTTTAGAAACGACTCCGCCTGAACTTGTCTCTGATATTTACGAACGCGGATTATATCTATCTGGCGGCGGCGCTCTTTTGCGCGGGTTAGATAAAGCAATTTCGGCAGCCGCGAAGATTCCCGTTAAAATAGTCGATGATCCGCTAACTTGTGTAGTGCGCGGAACGGGCTTACTGCTGGGTAATCAGGAATTATTAGATAAAGTAGTGCTGGCTAATAACGCGGAATAGTTTTAATTAGCATTTTTAAATATCAATCAGACTGATGAAATTTTTTCGCAAAAAAAATCCAATTTTAATATTTCTAGCAGTTTTTATTCTGCTAATTATTCTTTATACTCTCGGTCTTTTACGAACTGGCGAAAATTTTGTTGTTAATTCCTCGAAACCGTTAGCGGAGAACTTTTATCGTTGGGGAAAGATCTTTAATAATACTCCTCTTGAACAGGACAGCCCGGAGCAGCTGGCCGCCAGAATAGACGAACTAATGAAAGAAGTGGCCGCTTTGACGGTAATCAGCGCTAATCAGAAGGAATTAGTTGAGGAGAATAAAAAACTACGTGCTCAGTTGGACTTTTTAGAAACTAATAATTATCGCGCCGTCGCCGCCGAAGTTATTGCCCGAGAGTCTCTGCTTGAAGGCATTGAAGAAGGGCAAGACTTGATTATTAACAAGGGGGCACGCGACGGCATTGCGCTTGGTCAGGGAGTTGTTTCGGAAGAAGGCTTAATAATCGGCAAAATTATTGAAGTTAAAGATACGAGTGCTAAAGCTTGTTTAACGACTAGTTCTGGTTGCCGTTTAGCCGCTACCATTCAGAACGAATCGCGGACCCAAGGATTAACCGATGGCGATTTAGGCTTAACCATTCGGATGGATTATATTCCGCAACTGGAAAAACTGACGCTAGGCGATACGATTATTACTTCCGGTTTAGGCGACAAGATTCCGCGGGGACTGGTGATTGGAAAAATTTCGGAAATCCGCAATGAAAGCAATGAGGTCTGGCAGGAGGCAACCATAGAGCCACTGGTTAATTTAAATAATCTTTTAGTAGTGAGTGTTATTATTCTTTAGGGAGGGGTCTTATGGCGAAGAAAGCATGGCGAATAATTATTCCGATTTTGATTATGACCAGCTTGGCGCTGTTTCAAAACTCTTTTATTGGCGCTCTGGCTAGTCCTTTTCGGCAATTTAATCTCCTTCTTTCCAGTTTAGTGTTTATTTTGTTTTTTTTAGATTTACGTTTTGCCCTGCTATCGGCTTTTATCGCTGGACTTTTTCTGGATTTAGTATCTTTTAATTTTTTTGGGTTTTATCTAGCTATTTTCTTCCTGACTATTCTAGCGGCCCAATGGATTTTGAAGAATTGGCTAACCAACCGTTCTTTTTACACCCTGCTCGCTTTAATGGTGCTAACGACTATTTTTTATAATTTTTTAGCTGCGCTGGCCTTGTATTTAGCTGGCACCGGTGGAAGTTTATTTCTGTTCCGATCCAGTTTTTGGCTGACACTTGGCTATCAAAGTTTGTGGAGCGGGGCATTTGCCTTAGTAATGTTTAATTTAGCGGTTGCGCTTTCTAAAAGAATTAAGCCATTTTTTTTGGAAAGCAAATCGCTGTATGATGATTTTTAATGTGAGTTTTAAGATATCGTTTTATGAAATATGATTTTTTAACAATTGGCGGGGCGACTCGAGATGTTTCTTTCTTTACCGACCAGGGTGTTTTTATAAATAATAAAAAAGATATTTTGCGCCAGGAGTTGCTCGCTTTTGAATATGGAGCAAAGATAAAAGTCGACCAGTTCCATTATAATTACGGCGGCGGGGCAGCTAATGCCGCCGTGTGTTTATCAGGCTTTTCTCTTAAAACCGCTTGTCTGACTAGTATTGGTGACGATGAAAATGGCCGTCGTATTTTAGATAATTTACGGAACAATAAAATTGATACTCAGTTTGTAAAAATTCATAAGAACAAGGAAAGCGCCTCATCTTTTATTCTCATTGCTCCAACGGGAGAGAGAATAATTTTTGGTTCACGCGGAGCTAATCGTGATTTAAAAATCACTGCCGCCGATGAAGCGGCTTTCCGTAAATCGGCTAATATTTATCTAGCGTCTTTATCTGGTGCCTGGTTAAATAATCTAAAAACAATTTTTTCCTTTGTTAAACCGTCTGGCCCAAAAGTCTTTTGGAATCCAGGTGGGGCACAAATTAGGGCTGGTTTAAAGAAATTAGCGCCGTTTTTAAAAAAGACAGAAGTCTTGGCGCTGAACAAGGACGAAGCGATTGAATTCGTGTTAACATCGCCAGATCACAAAAATCTCAGTAGTCGCTATCTTAACGACGTTAATAAATTAATTACCATCATTCATGGCTTCGGTCCAAAAACAGTTGTTATCACTTTGGGTTCAGACGGGGTAATTGCTTATGATGGCCAGAAAATTTATTGTCGAGAGATCGTTAGGGATAAAAAAAGAATTGACACGACCGGGATAGGCGACGCTTTTAATTCTTCTTTTGCGGCCGGTTATAGCGAATATAAGAATATTGATCGGGCTCTTACTTTAGCTCTTAAAAACGCCGCCGCTAAGGTTTCAAATCTGGGAGCCCAGAATGGTTTATTAAAAATTAATTTAAAAAAATAACATATGATTAACGGTGTTGTCATTAAAGAATTAAAAAAGCATGAAGATGAGCGCGGTTATTTAATAGAAGTCTACCGCCGCGATGAAGTTGATTTGGGAGTAGCCATGTCTT
>CAZPKN010000016.1:0-17625 GCA_964587195.1 uncultured Gammaproteobacteria bacterium
CGAAAAATGGCATATCGAAAGACTTTGTCAATCAGTTTGCCTTTTTAATGACCTTGTATGGTTTCAAGGGGCTTCCGCAAATCGCCGAACATTTAAAGAATAGGCCTTTTAAAGCCAAAAAGTATGCGGAGGTTTATAAGAGCTTTAATGGTGCGGTTAATGATAAAAACAGGGAAACGGTCGCTAAACTGGATGAGACCATGCTTCGTCTTGAGGAAATATTACAAGATCCAGATAACATTAACGAGGAGACTTTTCGTCAAACAGTTAACGAGGCCTATTTTATCGTCTACGGCGATAGAGATGTACAAATTTAGGATACAACTAGAATATCGCTTATTTTTTAGCTCTTGACAAAATAATACCTAAACGGTATTATTTTTTATTACCTTAAAAATAATCGCACTTCCCACAAGGCCACTTTCCCTCGAAAAGAGCTTTGAAAGAAGTGTTAATAATAACAATCAAAACAAAAAAAAGAATGGAAAAAAAAGGTTTATGCAGTTTCTTATGTGCCGAGCTTGGCATTGAATTGTCTCCCGAGAGAGACGAGCCAAGACTAGTAGAAATATTTAAAACCAAAAACGGTTTTACTGTCTTTGAAGAAGATTTCTATATCATGGTTCCGGGCTTGGAAGAGCCGGACATATGGGAAAAAATAAGGAACTTTTACGCTCCTATCGCAAAATTTGTCTTTGAAAAACAAGAAGGCAGTGTGGTGGAAGTAAAAGATCATGATGAAAGCATTTTGGTCACGGGCAGTTGCTATGGTGAAAACGAATTTCGGATTACGGTAAATGTCTGGTAGGCCAGAATCTAATACCAAAAATCACACCCCCGTCGTCGTAAGATGATGGGGTTTTTTATTTTTTTAGCTCTAGCCCGCAATTTACAACCCATCTTTTTCTATGCTATGCTAATAAGGCGACTTTAGTAAAATATTTATATTTTTATGAAAAAAATCTATCTTTTTTTAGTAGTATCCTTAGTATTTCTTTCGGCCTGTTCTTTAGTAAAAAATAACAGCGAGGATAGGTCAGGCGCTCTAGTTGGGACTAAGGACGCTTTAGAACAATCAACTCCTGATAGTTATCAGGAAGATGCCTTGACTAGCTTAGAAAGTCCAGTCGCTAAAGCCAATATTAGTTTAGTAGTAATTAATTCAGAAACGCCGGACGAAAGGCATGTGGTAATAAAAAATAATGGTGAAGAGATTTTTAGGTTTCCGTCTGATAGGCCGGAATTTGACGCGGCGTTTATACTCCAATCCGGAAATGATGTTTATTTTTATGTTACTTTGACCGGTTTTGGCGGCTGCATCTATTCAGAATATTATGTTAAGACTTTATACAAATTCAATTTACTTAGTCGCGAATTAACGACTATCGCCGATAAAGTTGCCTATATTAGTTTCGCTAGTGATTTCAATTCGGTCGGCTATGTTCAAGATGGATTCTATGTTCTAAAAAATCTACAAACTGGGCAAGAAGACAGACGACCTTTCCCGGCCAATGCGTCTATGTATAGAGATTGGATATTATCTCCGGATGGTCAACAAGTATCGATGATTGGTTATGTCGGACAAGATGATTCTGGTTGTTTTTGGGATAATAATTCTCCGACTGCTGAAGAAACCTATATTTGGAATTTAGCAAATAACGAATTAACAACGGTTGCTAGCGGCCCGATGGGACTAGAGAAGCCTCAGTGGAAATAGTTTAGAGCACTGATTTATTTTTATGAAAGAATCATTTTTTCATTTTAAACCAAAAAAACTTCAGCAAGTCCATCCAGAAACAGGGATAAGCACGGATTTTATTAATTATAATCAGCTTTCGCCGATAATTTCTCTTTATAATTTTGGCGGACTTGAAGCGGTTAAAAAGCACATCAAAAAAAATCCCCTCAAGCCGCAGAAATATAATGAAATATATTCAGAGTATGCCGATGCTGTAACCAAAGACAATAGTAATAGTATTAAGAGATTGGACGAGTTAGTTATATTATTAAGCGAAACCCTTCAAAATCCGGATGATATTAATGAGGAAATTTTTAAAGAGACTATTAATGAAATTGGAGCGCTAATCTATGGTGATAAGAGAATCGCGGTTTAAAGAGCTTAAATCGATGCATTTTTATGATAATCAAAAATATGAATAATTGTCGGGTTATAAAAATAGCCACTCCTAAAAAGTATCTCTTGAATGGTCTATATTTTGGTCCCGATAAGGCGAAAAATATTTTTATTTTTCTTCATGGTTTAGGCGGGAGTGCTTTTTCCATGCTTGATTTAATTCAGCAGATTTCCGGAAGGGAAACAGGGGTAATTACTTTCAATAACCGCGGCTACGGGACTATCAACCGTGTTTATAAGGAAGACAAGCGAGAACCTCGCGGTTATAAGGGCTATACCATGGGCATGGCGCATGAAGTTTTCACTGATTGTGTTGATGATATCGACGGCGCTGTTAATTTTGCTCGGCATTTTAAACCTAGAAATATTTTTTTAGTCGGCCATTCAACCGGTTGCCAAAAGAGCGTCTATTATTTATCAAAAAGAAAGAATAGCCCAGTTACAGGCGCAGTACTACTGGCGCCGATGAGCGATTTTGCCGATATGTTTGCTCAGACCGATAAAAAATTATATAAAAAATTAGTTTCTTTGGCGCAGAATATGGTTAAAAATGGCCGCACTCATGATTTAATGCCGGCTAATCTCTGGCCAGTTCCCTTAGATGCCCAACGCTTCTTGAGCTTGTTTGAACCTAGTAGTATTGAGGAAATATTTTCATATGCCTCCGGGAAAAAACCGCGTATTTTACAGAGCGCTAGAAAACCTCTGCTGGTTGTTTTGGCGGAAGAGGATGAGTATCGCGATCGGCCGATTGTTGATATTGCCTCCTGGTTCAACGATGTTTTAAAAAATAAAGCGACTATTGAAATTATAAAAGGCGCTATCCATAATTTTGGTACGTACGAAAAAACTGTGGCCAAGAAAATTAAAGATTGGCAGACTAAAGTATTAAATTAAATTATGTTTCAAATAAAAAAATCAAATCGTTTAATAAAAATTTTTAAACATCAGAAAATAAATAAATACTTACTCATAGGCGGATTAGCGATTACTCTTCTGGCCTTTTTTTATTTTGGCCGCTTATTACTGGCTGGCAATGATGGCCTTTTGTCTGATTATGAAGAAGCTCCAGTAGAAGTTATTCCAGAAACTAGAACGGAAATAGTTCTTATTCAAGCGGGCGATACTTACGGGGTCGCTATGGCAAGAAGCGGTTTAGATGCCGGAACTATTAATGCTATTTATAACGCCGCAAAAGATGTTTATGATTTAGCCAGTATTCGGGCTGATTATAATTTGGAATTTGTTTATGGATATTCAGATAATGTATTCCGCGAATTCCGCTATAAGTTAGATACGGAAAAGCAGCTGAGCGTTAAGGTACTGCCGGAAGGATTGAAGGCAGAACTTGAAGACATCCCCTACGAAACAAAAGTGGTTACTAAATCTGGCGAAATTTCCAGTTCTCTTTATGAAGCGGCCTTAGCACAGGGGATAGACGAGCGGGCCGTTATTGCTGCCGCCGATACTTTTCAGTGGACATTGGATTTTGCTATGGATCCGCGCGTAGGTGATACTTTCAAATTTATCTATGAAGAACGTTATCTTGACGGCCAATATGTTAGGCCGGGAAAGATTTTAGCCGGTCGCTACGTTAATGATGGTAAAGATTATTCGGTTTATTATTTCGATGGCGAAAAAGATAACGAAGGTTATTTTGATGAGGAAGGAAATTCGGTTCAAAAGCTTTTTCTAAAAGCACCAGTGGCCTTTAAGTATATCTCCTCGGGCTTTACAACCGGCAAGCGCTATGTTGAAGCCTTTAACGTTTCAACCGGTCATAGAGCCGTTGATTATGCTGCTCCGGCTGGGACTCCAATTCGTTCGGTTGGTGATGGGACAGTTACTTTAGCCGGTTGGAATGGTTCTTATGGTTACATGGTTAGTGTTCGCCATAATGGCACCTATTCAACCAATTATGCCCATATGTCAAAAATAGCTGTTAAAAGAGGCACTAAGGTTAAACAGGGGCAAGTTATTGGCTATGTCGGCTCAACCGGATTTTCAACTGGCCCGCATTTACATTATGAGATGGTTAAAAATGGAGTAAAAATAAACCCATTGGCCGAGGTTATGCCGCCCGGAAAAGCCCTTTCCGGAGACAGTAAACTCCTCTTTTTCGAAGCAATTAAGGCTTGGCAAGAGGAATTAGATAGATAGAAAATAATAATTCTTTACAGAAAACCACCGTCAAGGTGGTTTTTTAGATAGCACGGGATAATAAAAGGTTTGACTATTGACTTTTTGTTATATTTGTGATAAATTTCAGAGTTATTAAACGCTGGAAATTCTGCCCACACGAAGTTGGACAGCGGTGTTTAATTTTTCTTTAAAAATTCAAAAAATGGAATGGAATTGGTTGTTTTTCTTTATGGCGCTTTGGATAAACAGCTCGTTGTGTCTTATTCAATATGCAGCGCAGCAAATAGACGTGGTTCGCGGGAAAATTCCTGCCAGGCATTCAATTATTCCCGGAACGAATCAAAAGTTTCTGTATTGGCAGGACTTTTACATGCAAGTCTATGCCGACTTGTTTGGATTTCTCTGGTTAATGAATGCCTTTATCCATTTATGGATTAGGGGTTATATTACCCAGTGGTTATGGATTATTTTCTGGGTTGTATTTGTGGTTTCTATCGCGTTATTTTTAAAATCATGCTTAGCAAAAAATCACAAACCCGACTGGGGATTTCCGGCTGTAGGTCGGATAAGTCTAGGGGGTATTAGCCACTTGCCTTATTTCGGGCTACAGGCTGGTATGGGAGCTGTGTGTTTTATCTCTATGTTCACTGGGGCCCTAGAAGGGGCTTTGAAATCGGCACTAGCAGGAGGAGCAGGATTTGTTTTTTTGATGTTTATGTTTGATAAAAATGCCGGCCATTTCGATCATCTTAAAAAAGAATAAGGATGGGTAATGAAAAAATGAAAAAGACTTGTCTTGCGACAGGTCTTTTAAATTAGTAAATAGGGCTACTTCAATAAATATTTAACGACTTGAACTGCTTTTTTGTCTAAAGCAATTTTTCTCTTTTCTGTTAGAGACCGGGAATTGCCGAGCGAAAAACCTTTTGTCTTGATGCCTGAAAAGTTTAGGACATCGTTTAATAAAACTTTAAGAGATCTGTCTCTTTTCACTAAAAAGTTAAACCAGCGTGGCTGGCCAGTCGCTGTGAAAGCGGCCGCTTTTTTCCCTTTAAGAAGTCCGATGGGAAGATGACCCTCATAGCGATAAGCAAAACCACTGACAAAAGTTCTATCTAAGAACCCCTTTAAGATAGCGGGCATATTTTGCCACCAGGTTGGGTAGATAAATAACAAGGAATCTGATTCCGTTATTTTTTCTTGTATTTTTTCTGTATCGATTCCAATTTCTCGGTTATTGGCAGTATATAGTTCGCTATTTTTAAGGCGTGGCTCGTAGTTTAAAGTATACAAATCTAGAACTTCATAATTTAAGTCAGCCGACCTCTTTTCTTCTAAAAGTTGCTTAACTTTATCTAGGAAGTAAGCATGTTGTCCGGCTGGTCCGGGATGAGCGTATATTATTAAGATATTTTTCATATTTTTTTGTTAGACCTCTTATTATTTAATTATATCGACGTCCTGATTATTGTGTCAAACGGCGGTTTACGCTATAATATCAGAACTTATAAACTAATTCTCCTTCCGGCTCAGGCGAGAATAACTCGGTTTAGCGGAAGGGGTCAGACATATGAAAAAAACATTTTTCAGTTTTACTCTCTTATTCATCCTTTTGGCGGTTAGCGCCTGCGGTTTGAAAAATAACAGCAATACCCAAGAGGGGGCAGATAAAGAGAAAAATGAGACAGAGGGAGCGGTTATTGAAGATGGGGGTTATGTAGTTGATACCGGGGCAAGTACTTTAGCCTGGAAGGCAAATAAGGTTTTGGCTGGCCATACTGGTTTAGTCGCTATTAAGTCCGGAGAACTGATGATTTCTAATGGGCAGTTAGCGCCTTCTGAAATAGTTATTGATATGGCGACTATCACTAGCGATGAAGGAATAGATCCTTTAGTTAAGCATTTAAAAAGCGCCGACTTCTTTAACGTTGAAGAATATCCAGAGGCGCGTTTAGCGATTAAGTCGTCAACTCTCGGCGATGGTCCGGGTGAATATATTGTCAGTGGGGACTTAACTATTAAAGGAATTACTAGGCCGATTGATTTTCGGGCCCAAGCTAATATGGAAGAAAATCGCTTGTTGGCCAGAGCAGAAATTATTATCGACAGAACTAATTGGGACATTAAATATCGTTCCGGTAAGTTTTTCCAGGACCTAGGTGATAATTTAATTAGTGATGAAGTTAGTTTTGTAATTAATTTAAGTACTTCTAAAACCGAGTAATCCTTGGTATACTTAATAATCAAAGATGCATTTATCCGAGCTCTCCTATCTTTGATAGCAGGGCTCGTTTATAAGAATCGTATGGACCAAGTCCGCAAGCTATATCTCGCTTCTTTTCTGAAGAACCAGGTTTATTTTGTTCCAATAATCGTTTTATTTTTTCAAAATCTGGGCTTGAATTATGCGCAGATCTTCTGGATATTTACGATTGGAGCAGCCTTTTCTTTCGTTATCGAAATACCGACGGGAATTTTTGCTGATTTATATGGCCAGCGTCGTAGTATTATTATTTCCAAGTTCCTAATTTTTGTCAGCTTCATCTTTTTTGGTTTGGCCGGAAATTTTATCATGCTTTTAATTGCTAATTTGATTTATGAACTCGGCAAAAGCTTCCGTTCCGGGACGGAAACCGCCTATGCCGTTAACTATCTTAATGAACAGAAAGAAAAGTATACTAGGACTGGCGAAGAAAAATACCACTTGCCGAGCTATACGAAGGTTAAGATCAATCAGAAATTCTATGCCCGTATTTCTGAAAGTCTAGCGGCTATTTTTGGTGGATTTATAGCTTATCGTTTCGGTTTCAGTTGGGTTTTTTTCGTCGCTGCTTTGCCGGCGCTCATTAATTGGCTCCAGACACTGAGCTGGGCTAAATTAGCAGGGGAAGAAGGTCGCCCATTAGAACAGACTAGCCTGTCTGCGCACTGGTTATTTCTAAAGGAATCTTTCCGAGAACTACGAGGCAAGAAAGTTATTTCGATGATAATTATTAATATCAGCGTCTTCGGAGCGGCCTTAGCCGCTTTGGATAAATTTGTCCAGCCCTATATGAAGAGCGCCGGCATAGAACTGCAGCACTTCGGTCTCATCTATTCGCTATTTTTAATTATCATTGCCTTTTTAGTTAAGTTCGCTGCTAAACTCGAGGATAAGGTGGGCGGAGAAAAGATTATGAATTATTCTAATCTATTTGCCCTCGTTCCTTTAGTTGTTCTTGCCTCTGGAGCTCCGACAATTTGGTCGGTAGCCTTATTTTTCGTTGTCCTAATGATAGATAACCTTCGTTCTCCGGTTGCTAATAATCTTTTTCATGAGCAGGTTAGCGCTGCTAAGCGGGCAACAATGGGGTCTATTTTGGAGTTATTTGAGTCACTTAACAAACTCTGGATACTGCCACTGATTGGTTATGCCGCGGACATACTTTCTATCAATACCGCTATTTTGATTATTGGTGCTTTAATTTCCGTCAATCTATTATTTTTCTCCATTAAAGGAGCTAAAGAAGGAGAATTAGTTTAACTTACTTATAATTAACTATAAACATATGAAAGGATTCAATGCCAACATCGAGCAAGAAACTCTAAATAACACGGATTTTCGCCGCGTTCTTTATACGGGCAAAAATAGCCAGCTAGTCTTAATGGCCCTTGCGCCAGGAGAAGATATTGGCTCAGAGGTTCATACCGAAAACGACCAATTCTTCCGCTTTGAGACATGCGAAGGGAAGTGCATTATTGATAACCATGAATACATGGTTCGAGACGGTTCGGCTATTGTTGTTCCGGCTGGCGCAGAACACAATATTATGAATATTTCGGCGAACGAATATCTTAAGCTCTACACGATTTATTCTCCGGCTCATCATCAAGACGGCATCGTCCGTCATACTAAAGCAGAAGCGGAGGCTAACGAAGCAGATTTTGACGGCCGAACAACGGAATAATCCACAGACCATAATTTTTACAATTATTCCCAGCTAAAAATACCGTATTTACTTGGTTTTTTAGGGTTTGCGCTAAAATACAATATATTGTATAATAACTAACACTTACTATACAATATATTGTTTTTTTAATTTTATGGAAAATACTAATAAAAAAGAACTTGAGCGTGATTTGTTCAAGAAAAGAGTTAATTTAAAGCCCTATGAATACCCGGAGCTCTATGAATACGTGAGCGCTATCCGGCATTCTTATTGGATACATACGGAGTTTAATTATCTAAGCGACATCCAAGACTTTAAGACGGCGGTTTCCGATAGCGAGCGTCAGGCAATTAAAAATTCTATGCTGGCGATTGCCCAAATCGAAGTTTCAGTTAAGGCTTTCTGGGGGGATATCTATAAGAAAATTCCTAAACCGGAAGTTGCGGCAGTCGGCTTTACTTTCGCTGAAAGTGAAGTGCGACACATGGACGCCTACGCCCACCTTCTGGAAATTATCGGCTTAAACGATGAGTTTACGAGAATCGATGAAATCCCGGCTTTAAAGGATAGAATTGAATATTTAGAAAGCGCTTCTCTAGCGGCGCGCGAAGGCGGGAATAAAGATTACGCAACGGCGATTCTATTATTTTCTTTATTTATAGAACACGTTTCACTCTTCTCCCAGTTTTTAATCATCATGTCCTTTAATAAATACCGCAATATTTTTAAAGGCATCTCCAACGCCGTTGAAGCGACTTCTAAAGAAGAACAGATTCACGGTCTATTTGGAATAGAGATAATCAATATCATTAAAAAAGAACATCCGGAATGGTTTGATGAGCAGTTAAATGAAAAAGTTTATGAGGCTTGTCGCAAGGCCTATAAGGCGGAAGAAAAAGTTTTAAACTGGATACTAGAAAAAGGTGAACTGGATTTTTTATCACGGAACACTATTTTAGAATTCATTAAGAATCGCTTAAATAATTCTTTAGCTAGCATAGGATTAGAGAGAATTTTTGAAATTGACGAAGAAGAAGTTAAAAAAACTGACTGGTTTGATGAAGAAATTGTTACTACTAAACATGGAGACTTCTTCGTGAAAAGGTCTATAAATTACAATAAGCGCTCAAAAAGCATTACCGGCGACGATCTTTTTTAAATCCTCGCTAATATTTATAAATTAACAGATAAAATAATATGGAATGGTTAAACGAATACTCTCGCTCTTTCCTGGCGAAAGGATATTTAAGTTCCGATAAAACGGCGGAAGAAAGAATTAGGGAAATTGCCTTAAAGGCGGAAGAAATTTTAAATAAACCGGGATTTGCCGATAAGTTTTATGATTACATGTCGCGCGGCTATTATTCGCTCGCCTCGCCAGTCTGGTCTAATTTCGGCTTAAGCAAGGGCCTGCCTATTAGTTGTTTTTCTTCTTATTTAGGCGATGATATGGGCCAAATTTTATTTACTCAAGGCGAGGTCGGGATGATGAGTAAATATGGCGGCGGAACGGCTGGGTATTTTGGCGACTTGCGTCCGCGTGGCTCAGTTATTAAAGATAACGGAGTATCGTCTGGCTCGGTTCATTTTATGCAAATTTTTGAAACCTTGGTTAATGTTGTTAGCCAGGGTTCGGTTCGTCGCGGACATTTTGCGCCTTATCTTCCGCTTGAGCATCCTGATATTGATGAATTTTTAAATATTGGAACAGAGGGAAACTCTATTCAGGAAATGACTTACGGCGTGACGGTTACCGATGCTTGGATGAAGGAAATGGAAGAGGGTGATGCGGCTAAAAGAGCGATTTGGGCGAAAGTTTTACAGCGCCGTAATCAAATGGGTTACCCATATATCATGTTTAAGGATACGGCGAATCGCAATACCGTTGATGTTTATCGTGATAAAAAATTAGAAATTAAGGCGAGTAATCTTTGTTCGGAAATTTTACTGCCGTCAAATGAAGATTGGTCTTTCGTTTGTGACCTGTCATCAATGAATCTTTTGCATTATGACGCTTGGAAGGAAACTGATGCGGTTGAAACTCTGGTTTATTTTCTAGATGCTGTTATGAGTGATTTTATTAGTCGTCTTGAGGAAATGCGCGATAGCGGGGATAAGCGCAAGCAGAATTCTTTCTATTTCATGAAGCGCGCCCATGCTTTTGCTAAAGCTAATCGCGCCTTAGGTCTTGGCGTGCTTGGCTGGCACTCGCTTTTACAAAGCAAGATGATTGCTTGGGAGAGTGAGGCGGCGACTAAATTAAATATCCAGATTTTCAGTCACATCCAAAAACAAGCCCTAGAAGCTTCGAAAAAATTAGCTAAAGAATACGGCGAACCAGAAGTACTAAAAGGTTATGGACGACGCAATACAACTTTAATGGCAATTGCGCCGACAACCTCCTCAGCTTTTATTCTCGGCCAAGTTTCTCAAAGTATAGAACCGATTTGGTCGAATTGCTATGTAAAGGATATTGATAAGATGAAGGTGACTATTTATAACAAACAACTAGAAAAATTATTAGAATCAAAAGGGAAAAATGATAGGGAGACTTGGTTGTCAATTAGAAATCAGGATGGCTCAGTTCAGCATCTAGATTTTTTAACCGAGGAAGAGAAGGCGGTCTTTAAGACTTTTCAGGAAATAAATCAAAAGGTAATTATCGAACAGGCCGCCGCTCGTCAGAATTATATCGACCAAGGCCAGTCGCTTAACTTAGCGATTAATCCAGCGACTCCGGTTAAAGAAATTAATGCGCTATATCTCTACGCTTGGAAAATCGGCATTAAGACTTTTTATTATCAGCATAGTGTTAATGCTGCTCAGCAATTTGGCCGGCTAAAAGATATGCAGAATTGCGAGGCCTGTCAATCGTAATATTCTTAAAATATTTACTTTCAAAAAAGAACCGAGAGGTTCTTTTTTGGTATTTATCCTTATTTTATGCTACAATAATTGCATAATTTAAAGATATGATACTTAATTAAAAAGTGATTATAAGAAAAATAAGAATTAATCTATCATAAAAATCTATGAGCCAATTTATTAATGTCGATCAAGCCGAGAGCTTGAGTCGATTAAAAAAGAAAACGCCATTAATTATTGCCATCCTAGTCGCCTTGATTATTGTCGGCAATTCCGTCGGGACAGTTGGAGCAGGGGAGCGCGGTGTTCTACTTCAGTTTGGCGCTGTCCAGGACAGAGTTTTGGGAGAAGGTTTGTATTTTAAAATTCCGTTTATTCAAGAAGTCCATAAAATGGATGTAAAGATTCAAAAAGATGAGGTCCCAGCGAGCGCTTCTTCAAAGGATCTGCAGATTGTTACTTCCGCGATTGCCATCAATTACAATATTTCACCGGAATCGGTTAATCGTATTTGGCAAGAAGTCGGTAAAGATTATAACCAAAGAATCATCGCTCCGGCCATTCAAGAAGCGGTTAAAGCAATTACGGCTAAATTTACCGCCGAAGAATTAATTATCAAGCGTGAAGTTGTAAAGGAAGAAATTAAGAATAATTTATTTGAACGTTTATCAAAACATCATATTAATGTCGTCGAATTAAATATCACTTCTTTTGATTTTTCCAAAGCTTTCAATGAAGCGATTGAAGCTAAGGTGACAGCCGAACAATTAAAGCTTAAATCAGAAAGAGATTTAGAAAGAATTAGAATTGAAGCTGAGCAAAAAGTTGTCGAAGCTGAAGGTAAGGCTAAGGCAATTAAGACCGAGGCTGAAGCGTTAAATTCTAACCCTAAAGTTGTTGAACTCCGCTGGATAGAAAAATGGGACGGCAAAGTCCCGGCTTATTGGGGAGAGGCGTCTCCTTTTGTCGGTTTACCACAGAAATAATTTTAGCTAATAATAAACAAAAAGTCGCTATAATATGGCGGCCTTTTGTTTTTAGGAAATAGTTTCTATACAGACATTTGACAAAAAGCTATAATAATTATACAATAAAAAGAATTTTTGTTCATTGACAAATGAATAAATAAGCAGGATAAAGCCGAAAAAATAAAAGGAGGTCGCGGCTCAATTCCATTTTTTAATTATTTTCTAGTTATTCACCAAAAATTTTTAAAAGATGAAAAAAATTGAAGAGTACCTCCGAAAAATGGGGGTGGGAGAGAAAGACGTCTCTTTCTACGTAGAAAAAATCGTTAAGATCTTAGCTATCTTAACAGTTGTTGTAATCTTGCTCATTTTCTCGCAATTAGCCATTTTTTATGGCATATTTGCGTGGATAGGAGTACAGGTTAGAGTCCTAACCGGATTAGATGAGTTTATCACGAAGGGCATCGCCTTCCTTCTGATGGCCGTCTTATTTGGAACCCCATTGGGCGGTTTTATTTGGTCGTTTACGCCGATACCGCAGAAAAAAAAGGATAGGAGAAAAAAAAGAGTTGTTTTCTTGATAGTTCTAGCTGCTTTATGCTTCATTTCTTTCTTTGCCTCTCGAAATGTTTACTTTAACGTTCGAACCGGCGAAGCGGAAAAGTATTATTCAGTTGGGATTGACGGGAAATATATTTTTTACTCTAGTCCAGGCTTTGACCCTATTACTGGCGATGAACTTCGTCCGGTAACAAAGGATGTGATGGAAAATCATTTTTCCAGTTCTACTCAAACAGCGGGTTCTAAGAATCTGTCTAAAGAGCTGATTTCTAAAGAAAATCATGGTGAATATAGGGTTACTTTTGTCAACGAATCAGAGAGGAATTTATTCCTTTTTGTGGCAAAGAATTATAACCCAGAGGAACCATTAATTTCTTATAACAAGATTGAGGCCGGGAAGAAGAGAAGCTTCGATTTACAAGAAGGTCTTCATTTCATGGTTTTTCTGGATTCCGACGGATTTAATCGTGGCATTCACAAGACATATGGTTCAAGTGTCGGTAGCATGTTTGTTCCTGATTTCTTTAAAGTAAAGTTTAAAGATAAAGTCCAAGAAATAGAAGAGGTCTTTATGTTAGAGGTAAAAGCCGATAATAATCAAAGCGTAGTTTTTGATAAAAAGGATCGCGTTTGTTATTCTAAGGAAATTTCAAGAGGCTATATTGGTACGATGTTTCTTTTTTTAGGAATCAGTATTTTTGCGATTTTAATTTATATTAATAAACACTCTAAAAATCAAGGTCATGAAAAATAATATAAATTTAAAATTTCCATCTTATGAAGTATCTTTTTGGAATAAGAGTGGACTGGATTTAGTTGTTTGCCTTGGCAAGAAGATTTATGCTGAAAGACCAAGAGTGAATAGATACGTTCATTACATGAAAACTTATGCGAAAAATAGCGATTCAGATAAAGTGACTTATGTGTATGTCAAAGATGGAAATATTTCTAGCGTTAAAATACAAGGGGGAACTTATCTTATTGCTTTCATTTCTCAAAATGGGTTCAGTTATGGAAAACGTTGTAGCCATGTCGATTCCAACACTTTTCATCTTTTTCGTCCGGTAAGAGGGCTGAATACTACTAACTGTGAGGGCATTTTGGAAATATCTTTGAATGGTCAAAAATATTCTATTAACGATCCTTTTGAATTAGAAATAACAACCAATAGTAAACAAGGAATTGTTATTTTTAGGGGAGATTCCTGTTATTGTAAGGATTTTCGACAAGCAGCGGATATAAAAGATCCCGCGGATGATACAGAAGAAGTAGTCGACAATAAAATCGATGATTTTTCAAAGAAGAAGTCTAAAACAAAAAAATTTGTTGTTGACTTTATACTTGCTTTTTTAGGGACTATCTCTATTATCTTAGCATTAATGTATTTTTTTAACTTTTAAAAATTAAAAATCATGACACAGATTAATATTATGGCCGCGTTGCTTTCAATAGCTTGCGGCGTAGCGTCGTATTATATAGCGAAAGATAAAGGCCTTAAAAACCCGCTTATTTGGGGAGTGGCTGGTGTAGTTGGCTCAGTAGCGGTTTTTCTGATAGTTTCTTTTATCAAAAAGAAAGTATCGAATAAAAAAGCTGCTAAGGGAAGATATTTTGGAGACGAAGAGCAGGATTAGTTAATCCTGACAATAAAATAAAAGCTCGTACTTATTAGTACGGGCTTTTTAATATCTAAAAAGCTTTTTTATTAAGATTTTGCGCTAATTTACCAGCCATTACTAGCTTCTCAGTTTTCTTGTTTTTTCTCTATTTTTATGGTATTTTAGAGAAGTGAGAACTCATTGTGATAATGAATTTATTTTTATTTATGAAAAAAAAGAAAAAATGGTTAGTAATATTACTGGTTGTTATAGCGCTTCTGATTGTCGCTTTTTTAATGGCCAATAAGAAGCCGCCGGTTGAATATTCGACTGTTAAGGCCGAGGAAGGTCAGCTTCTGCAAACCGTCAGTGAATCAGGAACGGTTAAACCGGTCAAGGAATTGGCTCTTAATTTTTTAACTTCTGGCCGGATTAAAGAAATAAATGTTAAAGTTGGCGATAAGGTTGAAGAGGGTCAGGTTTTGGCGGTTTTAGATGACGCCGCTCTACAAACTCGCAAAACAGAAGCAGAAGCTGCTCTTAGTGTTGCCCAAGCTTCTCTCTCTAAACTTCTGGCCGGGGCCGGTAACGCTACTATTAATGTTAGTTTAACTAGCCTTAATCAAGCGCAGGTAGCAGTTTCTTCGGCTAAAATAGATTTAGATAAGACTAAGAAAACAGTAGCAGAAAATATTCGTCAGGCGGAGAAAACTTTAGCTGATTTAGAATCAAGCGACTCTGCCTCAGTTACTCCTCAAGAGCAAGCCGTTTCTTTAGCACAAACTGCTTACGATAATACCAAGAAGAATGGTCAAAAGAGCGTTGATAATGCTCGTAATTCTGCCGTTCTGACAATTAGCGATAAGGTTATTACCGCTAAAATTGCCTTAGATAATATTAATACATTATTAGAGGATGAAAGCGCTAAAAATGTTTTGGGTGTAAAAAACTCTATTATCATTGGTCAGACTAAAACAGCGCGCCAGACAGCTTTAGGCCTTGTTCCGGGAGCGGAATCAGCCGTGAGTCGAGCACGTAGTGCTAGCGATGAATTATCGGTTACTGTTGCCGGCCAAGCGTCTAAAGAATTACTACTAGCGGTTAAACAGACTTTTGATTATGCCTATGCTCTTTTAGAAGCCAGTGTCGTTAGCTCAGACTTTACTCAAACAAAACTGGATACCTATAAATCAATGGTTAGCACGCAGTTGACTCAAATTAGTGCCGCTACTAGTGCCGTTGAAGGCTCTTTACAGTCACTTAGCAATGCCGCTTTAAGTTATGAAACCAGCTTGTCTAGTGCCAATGACAATTTGCAGCAGGCTAAAGTCAATTTAGAAAACGCCCGAACAGCGGCTCGTAATAATCTTAGCTCACTTCGTTTAAGCGGAGACCAGCAGATTGCCGCTGCTCAAGCTCGCTTAGATAATGCTAATAAGAGTTTAGCGGTTGCCCAAGCCCAGTATGAAAACACTGTCGCCCCAGCACGGTCCCAGGATGTCGCCGTAGCTCAGGCCCAGGTTAAGCAAGCAGAGGCTAGTTTGGATGGTATTAACCGTCAAATAAGTGATTCTATATTAACCGCCCCCGTTGACGGGGTCGTCAATCAGGTTAATTACGAAGCTGGCGAGCAGTTTGGTTTAAGTGGTGGAGAAGTTGTTTCATTGCTCGTTGACAACAGCTTTAACATCGAAGTTGATATTTCTGAATCCAATATTAGTAAGGTGAAGGCTGGCGATGAGGTAGAAATAACTCTTGATGCTTTCCCGTCCGACTTAATTTTAAATGGCCGAGTTAGCTTTATTGAACCAGCTCAAACCCTTATCCAGGGAGTTGTTTACTATAAGGTAAAAATTGATTTTGAGAATTTGAACGAAGTTAGATCATCATTATCTTTGCGCAATTTAAGCATTAAATCAGGAATGACAGCCAATGTGGTTATTATGACTGAAAAGCTAGATAAAGTTATTCAGATTCCGGCTCGAGCAGTAATTGATAAAGAAGGTCAAAAAATAGTTAGGATTTTAAGAGCAGGAGAAATGGTTGAGATTCCTGTTAAAGTTGGCTTGCAGGGCGACGAGGGCATGATAGAAATTAAAGAAGGATTATCCGCCGGAGAAGAGGTGATTACTTTTATTAAAAATAGCGAGAAATAACAAAGCTATGAATAGTAAACCATTAATAGAGCTACGTAATCTTTCCAAGACTTACGTTAGCGGCGAACTGGAAACCCCGGTTTTAAAGGGGGTTGATTTTGAGATTAGTAAAGGTGAATTCGTTTCTATTATGGGTCCATCTGGTTCAGGGAAATCAACTTTAATGCATATTCTTGGCTTACTAGATAAACCAACCGGGGGCCAGTATTTATTTAACGGTCGTGATATAGGCAAGTTAGATGATGAAGAGCTGGCTCGTTTGCGTAATCGAGAAATCGGTTTTGTTTTTCAAGCCTTTAACCTTTTGGCGCGCACCAGTGTTCTAGATAATGTTAAATTACCTTTAATCTATTCAACTCATAAGACGGGCCTGGATGCTAAAGCCAAAAAAGTTTTAGAGAGTGTTGGACTTGGTCATCGTTTGGGTTATTTTACCAACCAAATTTCCGGCGGAGAAAAACAGCGAGTGGCGATTGCCCGTGCTTTAGTTAATGAGCCGTCAGTTATTTTTGCTGATGAGCCAACCGGTAATCTAGACTCTAAGTCGGGCACTCAGGTCATGCGTATTTTACAGGACTTAAACGAAGCGGGAAATACGATTATCTTAGTAACGCACGAAACCTTTACCGCCGAACACGCTAAACGGATAATTCGCGTTAAAGACGGTGAAATAATTAGCGATGAGTTAGTTAAACACCGGCGCTTTGCTTCCGAGGAAGCAATTTTAAAATAATTATGCTCACGAGCGTTAAACAGCTTTTAAAAATAGTTTTGACAGCTCTTCTGTCTAATAAGACGAGGAGCTTTTTGACAATGCTCGGAATCATTATCGGCGTTAGTGCGGTGGTTTTAATCATGTCGCTCGGGGCCGGTGCTAAGTCGCTTATTTTAGGACAGTTGTCGGGTTTTGGGAGTGACTTGATTGGCATTTTACCAGGTCAATCAGATGAAAAGGGACCGCCGGCTTCAGTTTTTGGCGTTAAAGTCACTACTTTAAAATTAGCTGATATTGAAGCCTTTCGTGATCCCGGCAAAGTTCCCCATATTACCGCCGCCGTTGCTTATTATGAAATTAGCGCACCTATTTATTGGCGCGATCAAAATTATGATGCTAGTATCAGAGGCGTTCAGGGTGACTATTTAGATGTTGATGGCGGCGAGCTGTCTTCTGGGCGCTTTTTTTCTCAGGATGAGATGGCCTCCAATCTGCGCCTAGCGGTTTTAGGCAGTACGGCGGCAGAAGAATTATTCGGTGACAATAATCCTATTAAT
>CAZPKN010000017.1:0-17324 GCA_964587195.1 uncultured Gammaproteobacteria bacterium
TAAAGACGGATTCAAAAATAATTAAAGGCTCTTTTTCGGAAGGGTCTTTTTTCTTGTTCAAAAATCGGTTTGATAGTATAATTGAAGTATCTTAGGCAACTACTAAATAGTTTGTCTCTAAACTAGTTATATGAAAAAAATACACAAAAAAAGGAAGGGTCTTTTTTCTTGTTCAGAAAAGCTAGAAAGAGTATAATTATTATATATAAAGCGATGCTAAATAATTTAGCATGTAAATTCTCTAGTATGAAAAAACTAAACAAAAAAGTTTGAGGAATAAAAGAGGAGCGTAGTTAAAGTAAGTGGTAAATTAAGGACCGAACCAAGAAGATTGGTTCGGTTTTTGGTTTGGTTTAGAGAATTAGAGATAATTTCAGACTAGAAAGACAATTTACCGATATTGACATCTATATCCTAAAATGTTAGAGTATTATTTCCATTAACAACTCAATAAAGCCCACCCCCGGGGTTTAAATATGGGGTAAATGCCATGAAAAAAACAAAAAAGACTATGGTCACTATAAAGGTAATTGCTTTTATTTTGGGCATCATCGTGGGCCTGGGACTTTCTTTAGAAGGTTATCGAGCTATAGAGGTAATCTTTTTTGGAGCGGTAGCTTTTGCAGGGACTTTTTTCTCCCTGGTAATGGCCTTATCCGCTAGAGACAAACGGCGTGCTAATGACTACAAGCGCCGCAATAAAGAGTACTTTTATGATGAAAATATATCTGAGGAATATCAATCATAACTCAGGGCTATAATATTTAAGCGATTTTAAAAGACTAACAAATAGTCAACTAAAATCGCTTTTTTATTTACCGAAAAACCAGATTTTTGGACTATGAATAATAGTTTGCCAAGAGCCTTTTCTTATATTAAAATAAAAGGGAAGTTATTAAAATTTTATTTATTTTTTAACCAATATAAATCGTGTCTTTTGTCCATCTCCATAACCATAGTCATTACTCTTTGCTCGACGGCCTCACTAAGCTCGACGAGATGATTTCCTATGCTAAAGAACAAGGATCGCCGGCCGTTGCTCTAACTGATCATGGTTCCATGTATGGGGTAATTGAATTCTATCAGAAAGCAAAAAAAGCGGGAGTTAAACCGATTATCGGCGTAGAAACTTATTTAGCCCAGGGGTCGAGATTTGATAAGAATACCAGAGATGATGCTCGCAGTTTTCACTTGGTTCTTTTAGCCAAAAATAAAATTGGCTATCAGAACTTAATTAAGTTAGTTTCATCGGCTCATTTAGATGGCTTCTATTATAAACCGCGTATTGATTGGGAACTGCTCAAAGAACACAGTCAGGGGCTAATTGCTCTAACCGCTTGTTTAGCCGGAGAAATCCCGCGCCTTATCAAAGGCGGAAATCTAGAAAAAGCTAAAGAGAGGATTTTGGAATATAATAAGCTTTTTGGACAAGATAATTTTTATTTGGAAATTCAAGACCATCCTGAACTGCCTGACCAGAAAATGGTCAATGAACAGCTAATTAAGTTTTCTAAAGAACTTAAAATCCCCTTAGTGGCGACTAACGACGTTCATTATTTTAAGAAAGAAGACGCCGAGGCTCAAGATATTCTTTTGTGCCTACAAAATAAAAAGAAAATTACCGATACTGACAGGATGACCATGATAGGTTATGGCGATTATTCGATGCGTTCTAATAGCGAGATGATGGCCGCTTTTAAAGATACGCCTGAAGCGCTTGAAAATACTGTAAAAATCGCTGAAAAATGTAATTTAGAAATAGAGCTGGGCAACATTCAACTGCCTTATTTCGAAGTCCCCAGCGGTTATAATGGTGATTCATATTTGAGAAAATGGTGCGAAGATGCAATTAACAAACGTTATCCCGGAAAGAGTGCAGAGGAATTAAAACCAGTCAAAGACCGGCTTGATTATGAGCTCTCGGTTATTGCGAAGATGGGCTGGCCGTCATACTTTTTAATTGTGGCTGATTTTATTAAATGGGCGCGCGATAATAAAATCGTGGTTGGCCCGGGTCGTGGCAGTGCGGCTGGATCAATAGTTTGTTATTTAACGGGCATTACTAATCTTGATCCGCTTAAATATGATTTACTCTTTGAAAGATTTTTAAATCCAGAAAGAATTTCCATGCCTGATATTGATATGGATTTTGCCGATACGCGCCGCGGCGAGGTTCTAAACTATGTTGGTGAAAAATATGGCCATGACCACGTCGCTCAAATCATTACTTTCGGAACGATGGCCGCTCGAGCGGCCGTCCGTGATGTCGGGCGAGTTTTAGATGAACCTTATGAATTTTGTGATCGGCTGTCCAAAAGTATCCCGATGTTTACCAAGCTAAATGATGCTATTAAAAATGTTCCTGAAGTTAAGGAATTTTATAATAACGACCCGGCCGCTAAAAGAGTATTTGATTATGCTCTGCGTCTAGAAGGAGTAGCGCGCCATTCCTCAACTCATGCTTGCGGCGTTTTAATTACTAAGGACCCATTAACCGAATATGTCCCTATCCAATATGCTTCATCTTCAGATAAAAGTATTATTTCTCAATATTCCTTGCATCCGATTGAAGACTTGGGTCTTTTGAAAATGGATTTCTTAGGGCTTAAGAACTTAACTATTATTGAGTCGGCTTTAAAAATTATTAAAAATACCAGGGGGCTAGAAATTGATATCGATGAAATTCCGCTTGAAGATGAGCTAACCTATAAATTATTCCAAGACGGAGAAACGACCGGTGTTTTTCAATTTGAATCATCAGGCATGAAACGCTATTTACGCGAGCTTAAGCCGAGCGTTTTTGAAGATATTATTGCCATGGTCGCCCTATACCGTCCGGGCCCCATGGAATGGATTCCTGATTATATTGCCGGAAAACATGAGCTGAAAAAAGTAGCTTATCTTCATCCTAAATTAGCGCCTATTTTAGAAAAAACCTACGGCGTCGCCATTTATCAGGAACAAGTTATGCAAATTGCCCGCGATTTAGCCGGCTTTACTATGGGCCAAGCCGATGTATTGCGTAAAGCGATGGGCAAGAAAATTGCCGCCTTACTGGCCGAACAAAAAGAAAAATTCATTGAGGGTTGCGTTAAAAATGGCGTTTATAAGGAACTGGCCGAAAAAGTTTTTTCTTTCATCGAGCCGTTTGCCGGTTATGGATTTAACCGTTCTCATGCCGCTTGCTATGCTTTAATCGGTTATCAGACTGCTTATTTGAAGGCCCATTGGCCGGTTGAGTTTATGGCGGCGCTTTTAACCGCTGATCAAGGCGACACTGATAGAATCGCGATTGAAATTGAAGAATGCCGTAATATGGGCATTAAAATTATGGCGCCTGATATCAATGAATCATTCGGTACTTTTACAGTTGTTACGGCCGGGACTAAAGAAAACAAAGTTGTTGATGCTAACGAAAAAGTCGATACGATTCGTTTCGGGCTTAAAGCCATTAAAAATGTCGGGGAACATATAGTTGATACTTTAATTAAAGAACGGAAAAGTAACGGCGCATACGAAGATATTTTTAATCTTTTAGAAAGAGTAACTGATAAAGATTTAAATAAAAAGTCCTTAGAAAGCTTGATTAAAAGCGGAGCAATGGATAGTTTTGGGGAACGTGGCCAGTTGTTAGCAAATATGGATAGACTGCTAAACTACAATAAGGAACTGGCAAAAACTAAGGACAGCGGACAAACTAGCTTGTTTGCTGAAATGCCGGCCGGCGGGGGACTGTCAAAAGTCGTTTTAGCACCAGCCGCGCCAGCTGATCAAAATGAAAAATTAGCCTGGGAAAAAGAACTGCTCGGCCTATATGTTAGCGAACATCCTTATAATATCTTCCGGCCATATCTTACCGGTTATGCCGTGCTACTCGCTAAACTAAAAGAATACCGTGGCCAAGAGCGCGTTATTACCGCTGGCATAATTTCCAGTGTCAAAAAAATTATTACGCGCAAAGGCGAATCAATGCTGTTTGTTAAACTTGAAGATGCTACTAATTCCGTGGAGTTGTTAATTTTTCCGCGCTTGTATAAAGACAATCCCGATATTTGGATTCCTGGACAAGCACTGATTGTTGAAGGCAATGTTTCGGAAAAAGATCAAGAAACAAAATTCTTAGTTAACCGCCTCGGTTTGCTCCAACAGGCTAATCCTCAGAAATCAGTCGATGATTTTAAGAGAATCATGATGGAAGCGGGGCCGCCGCGGACTAATTATCGGCGCCTAACAAAATCTTCGCCAGTCGTTTCCGCTCAATCAGTTAATAAAGAGCCTGCCCGTAAAGAGCCGGTGATTGCTAAGACCACTAGCGTTGAACAAGTAAAAAAATCTAACAATCCCTTGCGTCTTATCTCTCTTCAAGATTTAACATCAGACAATCTGATTGATTTAAAAAAAGTTTTTTCCTTGTACCCTGTGGAGGATGAAGTCTATTTCAAAATCAATGAAAACGGAAAAGCAAAAATAGTGAAAACCGCTTTCCGAGTCGCTAATCAATCAGAGCTGCGAGAACGTTTGCAAGCCAACTTCGCTGACTTGATAAAAATTGTTTCCTAATAGAGGCTTTAATTATTGCGAGCTCTCTATAATTTTGATATACTAGTATAAGTAAGATTAATATCTAAGAAATTAATTTTCTTTGAAGTATGCCTAAAGCGAAAAAAAATTCCGATACCGCAGAAGTTGAAAAAAAGATAACGGGAAAAACAAAAAAAACTGTCTCTAAATCTCCGGCCAATAAAAAATCTTCTAGCCGTAAAGCGCCTGAAAAGTCTGCCCATCCTAAAGCGCGTCCGGTTATTATTGATGTTATCGAAGATGATGATGATCAAGCCGATTTTCCTGATTTACCGGCTTATCTAGCCGATGCGGCGACCATGCCGGAAGAAAATAATCAGTCTAATTATAATGTTAAGCCAATCGATCAACAAGAAAAGTTTTCTGCTGAATTGGTCAGTGAAATGAAAGAAGGCGGGACAAATAAAAAAGAAACTGCGACCCTAAAAACTAAAGAGATTGCCCCGATAAAAAGCCTTGGACTCTATAAGCGTTTGGTCTGGCAATTTATTTTAGGCATCGGCGCTTTACTATTAATTATTTTTTATTTTGTTTTTTCCAAGTTAACCATCACTATTTCCCCTAGCGGCGAAACGATTAACGATACTCTATTAGTAAAGGTTTCATCAAGTCTCTCCGTCGATGAAGGAGATATAACTGATTTTCGAGAATCAATTGCTGGTCAAGTTAAGGAAATTGATTTAAACGAAGAAAAAGTTTTTTTATCTAGTGGAGAAGAATTTTCCGGAGAGGAAATATCTGGACGGGTTAAATTAATTAATACGACCGCCAAGGACCAGCCCCTGGTCGCGACCACGCGGCTCCTTAGTCCCGACAATAAATTGTATCGGATAAAAGAAGCGGTTAATGTCCCGGCAGGTGGGGAAGTAGAGGCGGAAATATATGTTGAAAAACCCAGCGAGGAGCTAGCTATCGGTCCGACTACCTTTACTATTCCTGGTCTCTGGGTCGGATTGCAGGATAAAATCTACGCTCGAAATAGCGAACCCTTTATTTATAGGCAAAAGATTAATAAATATGTTAAAGCGAGCGATATTGAAAAGGCTATTAGCGAAATGAATGCTATTCTTCTAGCTAAAGCCAAATTAGGCGAAAAAGATATTTCTAAAAATGCCCAAGTTTTATACGAATTCTTAAGCCCGACTAAATTTGATTACAGTGTTAAGCCAGGGGAAGCAGTCGAATCATTTACTCTTAAGGCCAGCACAACTTTATTAAACGTGATTTTTTCGAAAGACGATGTCCACAAATTAACTACTGCTAAGTTAAAGCTGCTTATCCCCGATGATAAGAAATTAGTGGAAAATAGCCTGGATAATATTAGTTATAAACTGGAAAATTACGATACTGAAAATCAAACAGCGACTGTTAAATTAAATTTTAACGGAACCATGATACTGCAAAGCGATACTGAGCTAATCGATAAGAAGCAGCTCGTTAATTTAACTAGCGATCAAATTGCTACTTATTTAAACAGTTTCCCCGAAATTAAAGAGTATAATCTAGAATTTGCTCCGTCATTTATAAAACGAGCGCCGCGTCTTCCGGAAAGAATCAAAGTTAATATTCAAGGATTATCCGAATAAAACTAACTTTAGACAATTACAAAAATACCTCGATTTACATCGAGGTATTTTTTAAAAGATGGTCACGCAATATTAAAGTATTCCTAAAAATCGAGATTTCCTGGGTTTATCTATCTTATGGATAACTGTTCCTAATTCATCAGCGAGTTTAACGGCATTTTCTAGGGAGCGCTGATGCAGATTGCGTCCAATGGCCAAGCCATAAGTTCCTGAAATAGTAATTTGCTCTTTAGTCGTAGTTAACATTTCCTTAACTTGACGCATATTACCGCCAACACAGATTATCTTAGTTTGTCCGGCAGCCGCCACGACTTCTTTAAATTTTTCAGCCGTTTGCTTGGGATTTTTTGTACCATATGGATACTTGACTTTAACAAAATCCGCGCCTAAGCAAGCCGCTACACCGGCACCACCGGCAATAGTATGAATATCTTCTTCCTTTACCCCCTTGCCGCGAGGATACATCCAAATAACCGCGATTAATCCATTCTGATGAGCTTGATAAACAGCTTTAGCTGCTTCGGATAGTAACTGAGCTTCGTTCTTACCGCCTAGATAGACAGTATAACCTATACCGACTATTTTTAAGCCTGATTGTCTTTTAAAATTAACAACTGTCTCCACGTCCCACCAAGGACGGCTGGAATCTTTTTCATCATTAAGGCCTAGATTGGTTTTACCATTTATTTTAATAAGATAAGGGATTTTAGAATATTGCTTGCCATAACGCATGACCAGCCCTAGATGAGTTGCTAGAAGCGCTCCGCGGCTACGGCTAGCAATTTTAAATAAGTGTTCAGGGTGCGCATCTTCCTGGGAAATTTTCGGACCATAAAAATCGTCGTTTAGATGCTCGACTTTTTGGTCGCCGGCAAACAGGAGCAAGCGGCCGCTACCAGCGGTCGCCAGACGGTAATTTTTTTCATATTCAGAAGCCTTGCCGGAAGGCACGCTCAAAGGCAAATTAAAAGAAACCATAGTAATATTTATAAATTTAACGAATTATGCTACTATAAAGTAGTTAGAATAATTATAGCATAATTATGTCGAAAAATAAAAACGAACAGGAGATTGACTTAGCTAAATACCGCGATCCCAGCGGACTGACTTTAACTAAAATTAATTTTGGCCTTTGGTTGTCAGAAAGAAGAAAAACTATTTCCAGACTAGTAATCATCGGGCTGGTGATAATTTCCGTTTTCTTTTTTTCTTACTCTATTTATAATTACGCCTTATATTTTATCCATCAAGACGATTTAGAAACTACGCCGACCGTTGTTAACGCCCCGCGCGATCAAGTGACTGATTTAGTAGCTTCCGATCCCCAAGCTTTAAAAATAAATGGCTACTATGACTTAGTCGCTAGTATTCAAAATCCGAATGATCGCTTTCAAGCAAGCTTTAATTATTGTTTTCTATCTGGCGAAACTGAATTAGTCTGCAACCAAGGTTTTATTTTGCCTGGCGAAAAAAAATATCTCCTAGAGCTTAATCAGACCGTTCAGGGAGAAATTAGTGCGCTGACTTTAGAAATTAAAAATATCAACTGGCGCAGAATCGATAATCGGGAAATCCCCGATTGGCCAGCTTTTTATCAGAGTCGCCTTAATTTATCATACAATAATATCAAAATGACCCCGAGCGGAACCAGCGGTGGCCGTAACTATTTCGAATTCACTCTGGCAAACAATACCGCTTATTCTTACGAACAAGTCCCTTTAAACATTGTCTTCTATAAAGACTACCAAATTGTCGGAGCGAACCGCTATGTCGCTAATAATTTAATGGCTGGAGAAAGCCGATTGGTCCGTTTAAGCTGGTTAACGACTTTAGCGGGAGTAAATCGCTCAGAAATTAGTCCGGATTTAAATATCTTGGACGAAAATGTTTATTTAAAGTATCAAGGCGCGAACCGATAAAACTATGCTGACGCGCTTAAAAATACATTTTAAAAATTTTGATTGGCTGATTTTAATATCGGTTATTCTTTTGCTTGCCTTTGGATTAGTGGAAATATATAGTGTCGCCTTGGGCCAAGAAAAGTTCAGCTTGCTTAACTTCCAAAAGCAATTATTATTTTCTGGCGTTGGGCTAATGCTCTTATTTATTTTTTCATTCATTGATGCTCATTTTCTTAAAAGTTCCAAGCGCTATATTTATATATTTGGGATTATTTTACTTATTTCCGTTTTAGTATTTGGATCCGTTAATCGGGGCACTAAGGGTTGGTTTGATCTTTTAGGATTTGGTATCCAGCCAGTAGAATTTGTTAAAATTATTCTTATTCTATTTCTGGCCGGCTTTCTGTCGGATTTAGCGACCAAGGTAAAAACTTTTAAGCATTTTTTTCTATCCGGACTAAGCGCCTTATTTTTAATCGGCTTAGTTCTGTTACAACCGGATTTTGGATCAGCGTTAATGCTCGGAGCCATCTGGTTAATTATGCTTATTGCTGCCGGCTTTCCAAAAAAATATTTGATTATTATTGGCGCTTCGGTCGCCATCGTTTTAATGCTTGCCTGGCTTTTCTTTTTTAAAA
Source organism: uncultured Gammaproteobacteria bacterium (assembly GCA_964587195.1). Lineage (GTDB taxonomy): Bacteria > Patescibacteriota > Patescibacteriia > Patescibacteriales > UBA12465 > UBA12465. The sequence goes on from CAZPKN010000017.1 coordinate 8,707, forward strand.
CTTATCAAAGAGAAAGAATTATGACCTTCATTAACCCGGCCGCCAGCAGTCTCGAATCGGGCTGGAATATTTCTCAGGCTATGATTGCGGTTGGCTCCGGAGGACTAGTCGGCAAAGGAGTTGGGTTTGGATCGCAATCTCAGTTAAAATTCTTGCCTGAAGCCCAAAATGACTTTATTTTTGCCGTTATTGCGGAAGAATTAGGGTTATTGGGGGTCCTACTTATTCTGGGATTTTATGGGCTTTTTTTCTACCGCTGCCTATCTGCCCTAAAGAAAGTAACTAACGATTTTGGTATCTATTTTATTATTGGCGCCGTGGGCTTGATTTTTATTCAAATGTTTATTAATATTGGTATGAATATAGGAATCATGCCGGTAGTGGGCCTCCCTCTGCCTTTTGTCAGTTATGGCGGCAGCTCCTTGTTATCTTTGCTAATATTAGTAGGGATAATCGAAAATATCATTATTAAATCAAAAACTAGCTATTAAAAGTATGGATTTTAAACTAAAAGCAGAAAAAAGAGAAATTAAAGAAAAACTAAGCCCGGAGCTTATTCCGGCTGTTTTGTATGGCAATGGCCTTGAAAGCAGAAGTTTGAAGTTAAAAAGGGTTGATTTTGATAAAATCTTCTCAGCCGCCGGCGAATCAAATCTTATTTCTTTAGAAATTGGAGGAGAAAGCGTTAATGTTTTAGTCAAGGCCATTCAACGCGATGTCTTAAAACATACCGTATCTCATATTGATTTTTATCAAGTTAACATGAAAGAAAAAATCACCACAGAAATTCCGCTGCACTTTATTAACGAATCTAAGGCCGTCCGCGAACTAGGCGGCATGTTAATGCGTAACTTGAACGAAATTACCGTTGAATGTTTGCCGAGCGATTTAGTCGACCATATTGATGTGGATATTTCGGTTTTAAATACTTTTGAAGATGCTATCCAGATTCAAGACTTAAATATTCCCGGTACTCTTAAAATCTTAGATCATAATCCAGAAGATATGGTTGTCTCAGTTATCGCCCCTAAAGCTCAGGTTGAAGAAGAAGCCCCGGCTGCCGAACCAGCAAAAGACGAAGTGAAGAAAGAAGAAAAGAAAGAAGAGGAGAAAAAATAACCAAAAAAATTTACCAAAAGCCCCCGAATTTTCGGGGGCTTTTTATGTTTTTAATATTCGTCTCATTACACTAGCAAGAAATAACTGCTAGACGATTGTGATTAGCTAAATCTTTTTTAATAACAATGCTGCCGGCAGGTAATATCTTTTTTGCCAAAGCCTTAATTGATTTTGTTTGGTCGGGATCTATTTCACAAAATAATACCACCTTCCTTTTCGGGCTAGCTTCTTTGTCTTGGCAAATAACCGCTACTTGCCTAAAAAGCTGACGATAATATTTTAAGCCGTCTGGGCCGGCTACTAATGCCAAACGGGGCTCTTTTTTAATAGACGGGGAAGAATTTACTTGTTGAGGGGTTAAATAGGGAAGATTGGCGGCAATTAGCAGGTTGTCATTTAATAAATTAGGCCAGTCGGACCGATTAATCAGAGGTTCTAAAAGATTGCCTTGGAAAAATTTTATATTTCTTACCTGTTTATGATAAGCAGCGTTTTTAGCGGCAATTTTTAAAGCGCGCGCTGAAATATCTATTCCTCTAAATTGTATGTTATTAAAACGTTTTTTATCCTTTTGAAAAAACTCTAATGCTAGAGAAATAATAATTGCCCCGGAACCAGTACCAATATCCGCTATAAAAAAATCTGCATCAGATGGCTCATTATAAACAGTTCGCCAAACTTCTTCAACAAGCAGTTCTGTTTCTGGACGGGGAACTAACACATTTTTATCAACTGTAAATTTTCGACCGTAAAATTCCTTTTCACCTGTTAAAACAGCAATCGACCAGCCGGCTAAACGTTTTTTAGTTAATGTCTGAAAATTTTTAAAAAGCCCCGGCGTAATGGTTGTTTCCGGGTGAGTCAAAAGAAATTCCCGATTTTTTTTCAGTAAAAACCCCAGCAAAATTTCCGTTTCCAGGCGGGACAGAGGACTAGTTTTTAGAATATCGGAAAAAACCATATATTAATAAGGAAAAAGCCGGATTTTATGACCGGCTTTCTTTATCCGCTTTCTTTAATGAATTTAAGATGTCGGCGATTTCTCCATCCATAATTCTCGGCAAACCGTGCCAAGACAGGTTAATACGATGATCAGTTAAGCGGTCTTGCGGAAAATTATAAGTTCTAACCTTGTCCGATCTATCGCCGCCGCCAATCTGGTTTTTTCTGGTACTAGATTGCTCCGCTAGGCGCGCCTCTTCCTGTTTAGCTAATAAGCGAGAGCGGAGCACTTGTAAAGCTTTTTCTTTATTTTGATGTTGTGATTTTTGGTCTTGGCAGGAAACCGTAATTCCAGTCGGCAAATGAGTCACGCGGATAGCTGAGTAAGTCGTATTAACGCTTTGGCCACCCGGACCACTAGAACAAAACGTATCGATTCTAATCTCATTAGCTTTAATCTCAATATCAACTTCTTCCGCTTCCGGCAAAGCCACCACCGTCGCCGTCGAAGTATGGACGCGGCCTTGTTTTTCGGTTTCCGGCACTCTTTGCACGCGATGTGTTCCGGCTTCAAATTTTAAAAAACCATAGGCGCCTTCGCCTTTAACTTCAAAAATAATTTCCTTATAACCGCCAATACCAATAACGGAGGAGTCTATTAAACTTAATTTCCAGCCCTGGCGTTCGCAAAAGCGGGCATACATTCTGAATAGATCGCCAGCAAAAAGAGCCGCTTCATCGCCGCCCGCGCCAGCCCGAATTTCCATAATCGCGTTTTTCTTATCGTTAGGACTAGCCGGATTAACTTCCTCATCAATTTCTTCCTCTAGTTCTTTTAGGCGAATAGATAGGGAATTAAGCTCTTCGATTGCCATATCTTTTAGCTCGCCGTCGCTATCTGTTTTTATTATCTCCTGATTCTCTTTAATGTTCTCGGATATTTTTTCCCATTCCAAAATCAAAGCCACCGCTTTTTTTAAAGCGGCGTGTTCTCGGGAAATTTTAACCATTTCCCGGGGGTCAGCCTGAACTTCCGCGGAAGAAAGTTTTTCCTCAAGAGTACTAAATTTTTCTTTGATTTCTTGATACATAAAATTATTAAAAAGTGCTCACAAAAAAAAGCAGCCGATGTTTAACATTATAGCATTTTACCTCTATAAAATTAAAGACGGCTGCCTTTTAGTATCTATTTCTTGTTCTTTAAAGTAACTTGAGCGATTTTTTTAATATCCTTAGTCTTAACAACCACTTCCTTTTTAGCTCTTTCAGCGGCGCGGGCGGCTCTTTTAACCTTCTTGCCTTTCTTATCAGCATTCTTGTCTTTAGCGCTGACCTTAGCAGCAAATTTCTCTACACGGCGAGCAGTATCGACTAACTTTTGTTTGCCGGTATAGAAAGGATGACAAGCCGAACAAAGCTCGACTTTAATTTCCGGCTCAGTTGATCCGGTAGTGAACGTGTTTCCACAAACGCAACTTACCTTGCAGTTCGGGTAATACTTGGGATGGACTTCTTTTTTCATAAAAATATAAAAATTTTATTAAATATAATAAAATTTTGGCTATTGAATATCTTTGACTTATGTTGGTATAATACTATCATAACTCTTAAATTTAATCAAGAGCGGTTGTTTTATGAGTAAAGTTGCTAATATTGCTAAAAATACCTCCTATTTAACCCTCGCCTTAATCTTGCAAAAGGCGATTTCTTTTACTTATTTTACCCTTTTGGCCCGCTATATTGGACCGGCTAGTCTAGGGCAATACTATTTTGCCATTTCCTTCACGACGGTCTTTGCGATTTTGATTGATTTAGGCTTTGCCAATGTCTTAACTCGGGAAATTGCTAAACGCCAAGATGAGGCGCAACGTTGGCTAGGGAATATTCTGGCTCTTAAAATACCTCTTTCGATTTTAGCCTTAACTCTGGTTATTATCTTAATAAACTGGCTCGGCTACGACATAGCCGTTAAACAACTCGTCTATATTTCCGCCATTTCTATGGTATTGGATTCTTTTACCAGTACTTTTTTTGCCACTATCCGCGGTTTTCATAATTTAAAATACGAGAGCATTTCTTCGGTCGTATTTCAAATAATTGTTTTAACAATTGGTTACGGAGCGCTTCTGTTAGGAGGAGAATTAATCTTCGCCATGATTGCTCTAGCAATTGCCAGTACCTTTAACTTCGCTTACTCTTTGGCTATCGTCATTTTTAAACTGAGAATAAAAATAAAATTGCTCTACGAAAAATTATTTATCAAAGAAATTTTAATTATTAGTTGGCCTTTTGCTCTTTACGCTATTTTTCAGCGTTTATATACTTACTTAGATTCTGTTTTTCTATCTTTTTTAGCCGGCGATGTTCAAGTCGGACTATACCAAATCGCTTTTAAAGTTATTTTTGCCTTGCAATTTCTCCCGATGGCCTTTGTTGCCTCGCTTTATCCAGCGATGAGCGCTTACTGGCAGGGAAATCGCGAACAATTACTAATTTCTTTTGAACGCGCCTTAAATTATCTCACTATTATTTCCTTACCAATTATCGTCGGGGGCGTCGTTTTAGGGAATAAAATTATTTTGCTATTTAAGGATGGTTTCCAGGAGGCACTTTGGCCGCTGAGAATTTCTATTATCGCCTTATTTTTTATTTTCATTAATTTTCCTATCGGATCGCTTTTAAATGCTTGCGACCGCCAAAAGAGAAACACTTGGAACATGGGGATAGTTATGATAGCTAGTTTAATCTTGAATCTGATTTTAATTCCTCGATTCCAAGCCATCGGAGCAAGTATCACTGTTTTAGCGACCAACGCTTTAATGACTTTTTTGGGGATAATCTGGGTTAAAAAAATCATTCCTTACCGTCTCCGAAAAAATATGGCTGTCTTCCTTAAGGCTCTCTTAGCGGCGTCTGTTATGGGCCTAGCGGCTTTCTGGGGCGGGCAGTATTTAAATATTTTTATAATCACTATTCTCGGCGGAATAATTTATTTTGTTTTACTATTTTTATTTAAAGCCTTTAAAAAAGCTGATTTGGCCAGTATTATTAAATCTTTCAAGCGTTAAAACTATGAAAACTTTATTATTTACTCTCGAGTATCCGCCTTTTAAGGGCGGCGTTGCTAACTACTACGGGAACATGGCGAAATATTGGCCGATTAATGAAAAACTGAGCGTTTTAGATAACTCAAAACAAGAACTCGTATCTGATAGCTGCTGCCTTTCCTGGCTGCCGGCCGTTTCGGCTTTAAGTCGCAAATTAGATCAAGCTAAGATAGATTATGTCTTAGCCGGTCAGATTTTGCCCTTAGGAACAGCCGCCTTAATAGTTTCTTTACTACGCCCCCTAAAATATGGGGTTTTTCTGCATGGTATGGATTTATCCTGGGCCCTTAAAAAATTTCGTAAAAAATGGTTGAGTTATTTAATTTTAAAAAGAGCCGATAAAATACTCTGCGCTAATAGTTATGTTCTAGAAAAGCTAGCCGAACTTTGGCCCGGATTGAGTAGTAAGGCGGGCGTCTTTAATCCCGGGATAGAAGGCGGCGCCCCCCTAGCCGATCCAAAAGATATTGCTGAACTAAAAACTAAATATAATTTAGAAGGGAAGACGGTCCTATTTAGCTTGGGCCGCTTAGTAAAACGCAAAGGCTTTGATCGAGTCATTGAAGCTTTAGATGCTATGCCGCCGGAAAAAAGCCAGAACCTGGTTTATTTCATTGCTGGCAAAGGGAAGCGTGAAGAGTATTTGCAAAGTTTAGTCCCGCTGCGTTTTGCTAAGAAAATTATTTTTCTCGGCGCCCTCAGCGATAGAGAAAAATGGGCCTGGTTCCATCTCTGTGATATTTTTTTGATGCCCGCCCGCGACATCGCCGGTGATTTTGAGGGCTTTGGCATTGTGTATCTGGAAGCTAATTTATGTAACAAGCCGGTAATTGCTGGCAACTCTGGGGGTATTAAAGACGCGGTTATAAATGGCGAAACGGGGTTGGTAGTTGATTCTAATAATATAAAAGAGATTGCGGACGCTATTATTGTTTTAGCTGATAATGAAGTGCTGCGCCATCAGTTAGGTAAAAACGGCCATGACAGGGCACTCCAATATTTCAACTGGGAAAAACGAGCCGAAGAAATTTCTAAGTTTATAAAAATAACTAACGCTGATAAACTATGATATCGATTATTATTCCGGTTTACAATCAAGCCGATAAAATTATTAAAACCCTAGAAAGTATTAATAGACAAACCTATCGCGATTTTGAAGTAATTATTGTCAACGACGGATCGAGCGACGGAGTCGAAGATATCTGCGCTTTATACTTACGAAAACTAGTGGAAGCTTCTAATACCAATATTAAATATTTATTCCTCAACCAAGAAAATAAAGGAGCTCCGGCCGCTCGTAACCGCGGTCGAGCCGCCGCTCAGGGAGATTATTTATTTTTTTGCGATGCAGATGCTGTGTTAAAAGAAACTGCCCTGGAAGAATTATCAGCGGCGTTAACCTGGCATCCGGAGGCAAGCTATGCTTATTCTTCTTTTAAATGGGGGAATAAATTATTTAAATTAACTCCTTTTAATGCCGAACGTCTGCGCCGCGAGCCATATATTCATACCATGTCTTTAATTAGAACAACTGATTATCCGATTCAGGGCTGGGATGAAAATATTAAAAAGTTCCAAGATTGGGACTTATGGCTAACTATGTTAGAGGCTGGGAAAGTCGGTGTGTTTGTTGACAGTATTCTTTTTACAGTCTCTCCGGGAGGAACAATCAGCTCCTGGTTGCCGTCATTTGCCTATAAACTCTTTCCTTTTTTAACAGCCGTAAAAAAATACCACCAGGCTCTTAAAATTATTAAAGAAAAACATGGACTTAACTAAGAAACAATCTTTTAAAAAAATAATCATCAGCCTAGTCTTGGTATTTTTAGCCAGTCTAATTATTTTATTTTTATTACGGCGCGATGCCCATGAGACTTCTATTAACCAGGTTATTTTAGGGGGACAAGCCTTTTCGGTAGAATTAGCCCTCAGCCCAGAGCAACATTATCAAGGTTTAAGCGACCGCGCTAGTTTATGTGCTGATTGCGGAATGTTGTTTTTATTTAATAATCGAAGTCAGCGGAGTTTTGTGATGCGCAAGATGCTTTTTCCGCTTGATATCATATTTATAGACGGCGAAACTGTTGTGGATATTTATAAAAATCTCACCCCCGAAGGCCCGGTGCCCCAAAATAGTTACAGCAGTTCGCGCCCAGTAGATAAAGTTCTAGAACTAAATGGCGGGCGCGCTGCTGAACTGGGGCTTAAAATCGGAGACAATATAATCCTGAAATAATAATTATGTTTACTAACTTAAAAACAAAAGCTCTTTTCCTTTACTTAAGCGTTTTTTGCTTGATTGAACTCTTATCATACTTTTCTTTATTTAATGCCAACTTGAATTTAGTTGTTTTCACTACTTTATCGCTAACCGTTTTACTGCTGTCTCTTTACCGTTTAGAATACGGTTTATTAGCGGTTTTTGGGGAATTATTCATCGGTTCCATGGGTCGAATGTTTACAATTAATTTAGGAGGATTCGATTTATCAATTCGGATGAGCTTTTGGCTCATAGTTATGCTGGTGTTTGTTGGTAAATTTATCTGGTCTCTAAAGAAATCTGGGAAAAATAGCGCCTATTTAAATGCTCTAAAGAGTTTTCATTTTAAATATTATTTTCTGGCTCTGGGCGGCGCCTTGCTAATTGGCATCTCAAAAGCGTTTATTGCTAGGAATGAACTTAGTTTGATTTTTAGCGATGCCAATGCTTGGCTATACTACTTGTTAATCCTGCCAACCATCGTTGTGTGCTCAGCTAAAGGGGAGGGAAAATTAGAAAAACTTTATGAAATTTTTAAAGCGGCCGCTCTTTGGCTAGGACTGAAAACTTTTTGGCTTCTGTACGTTTTTACCCATAACTTAAGTTTTTCTCCCGAAGTCTATGTTTGGCTGCGCAAGACTTTAGTCGGAGAAATGACCGCGACTTTAAGCGGCTGGCCGCGTATTTTTATTCAGGGGCAAATTTTTGCCGCTCTCGGATTATTTTTTGTTTTTTGGAAAAATTTAATTGCTAAGTCAGCTTCTTATTGGCAACGCTTTGTAGATATTATTTTAGCTGCTTTATTTGCCGGAGTTTTACTGATTAGCTTCTCTCGCAGTTTTTGGCTAGCCCTTCTAATTACTTTATTTATTTTACTAATCATTGTTTGGCGACTATTTTCTTTTAAAAAAATGTTTTTGTCAGGACTTTGGCTGGGAGTAATTTTTGCAATTTCCTTTGGGCTCTTGTATTTAACTAGTATTTTCCCGTATCCTCGTTCCGGCAGTTTTAACGCTGATTTTGCCGGTAGAGCTGATATTGGCAATACTAAGGAGGCGGCTATTTCTTCACGCTGGTCGCTTTTACCAGTCTTAATCGAAGAAATAAAAAAAGCGCCCCTTCTCGGCCAAGGATACGGAAAAACCGTTACCTATATTTCCAATGACCCCCGCGTCCTCGAGAAAGACCCG
>CAZPKN010000018.1:0-16940 GCA_964587195.1 uncultured Gammaproteobacteria bacterium
TATCTATTATATCGTCATCTGAAAAAACGTTCTTCAACTTTTCAAGTAATATTTCGCGATTAATATTATCGGTATAGTTTTTTAAATCAACAATTAAAGCGTAATTATTTTTATAATAACGGCGGTAATTTTGAGAATAAATCTTAGCGGCTAAATGCGGAGATTTTTGTGGGCGATAAGAAAAAAGGCGAGGAGAGAATCTTTCTTCAAATTCAGAAAGAAGAACGCGACACACGGCCTGCGCCTTAACTCTTTCTTTGAAATTATAAATAAAGATTTCTCGCCATTCGCCTGGCTTGTTTCTTTTGGGAATCATGACCGATAAGGCCGGGTCTACCTCCTTCTTCTCTATCAGCTCTGTTTGAATCTGCTTAATCAAATCATGAGACCGGCAATCAAAATCTCGTGGATAAAGACTATCTGCTCCCCGATATTTATACTGCCGGCTGTCCGTTGAGAATTGCTCGATAATCTCCAAATAAGCCTCCTTGATATTCTGATAGGAAACGAGACGGTTAAACATAAAATTTTAAATCACTCTCAGGATATTCAGCCAATAGGCAGAATATAGATTTAATTAAATAGAGAAGGCAAGCTAACACCGAAGCCTCTAGATTATCCCCCGTCTTGATTCTCATGTTAAGAGAACTGATATCAAGAAATGGAATAATTGCTAACATCCCGATAAACGGGTTCTGAGGATGATTTTAAAAGTGTAAAAATACTGATATTTTTACTTTATTATTATAATATATTAAAAAAAAATTAGCAATTTTAAAAACGGGCCTAATCGACCCGTTTTTTATTAAAAAGCTTGAATATTTGTCTTTAAATCTCAAAAGTCTCGCCTAATTGCGGAATAACAACTTCTAAGTCTGGTCTTTTTTGTTTTATTAGCTCCGCAAAAGCGGCCGTTGCCTCCATTTCTCCATGAACTAGAAAAAGCTTTTTTAAACCCTTAACCGTATTTACATAATTAAGTAGGCCAGATCTATCAGCGTGCGCGCTAAGTTGTTCTAATTTCAAAATCCGAGCACGCACCAAAAACTCTTGGCCATATATTTTAACTTTTTCAGCGCCCGATTCTAGTTTGCGTCCCAAAGTATTTTCGGCTTGATAACCGGTTAATAAAATTGTCGTGTTTTCATTCTCGATATCATTTTGCAGATGATGCAGGACGCGACCGCCTTCAAGCATGCCTGAGGAGGCGATGATGATTAATGGCCCATTTAAGTCGTTTAGAGAACGGGATTCTTCAGCACTTTGAATATAATTTAAATGCTTAGCAGAAAAGGGCGAATCGCCGTCCATAAGAAAATCTTGCCAAGATTCTAAATCGAAATCACGAGTATGTTTTTCAAAAACTTCCGTAATACTATTTGAAAGCGGACTATCAATATAAACAGGAATAGCGGGGATTTCTCCGTCTTTATGAAGCTTATGAAGCATGTAAATTAATTCCTGAGTTCTGCCCAGAGCAAAGGCCGGAACAATAATACGGCTTTTATTTTCTATTGCTTGCTTAATAATTTTTTTGATCATGTCGTAAGCATCAGCGACCGGCGGATGGTCATGGTCGCCATAAGTACATTCGCTAATCATAATTTCCGCCTCTTCAATCACGGCCTCCGGATCAGGCAGGATAGGTAGTCCGAGATTGCCCAAATCGCCGGTATAGATGATATTTTTCTCCGGTGTTTTAATTAGGGTAACCGCCGAACCGAGGATATGTCCGGCGTCATAGAATTTAAAGGATACTTTCCCGCCGATTTTTTCTTCCAGATGATATGGAACATCTTTGAATAAATCGCTGGTATTTTCAACATCACCTTCTTCGTAAACCGGCTTTAAAATTTTAGTGAAACCATTCTTTTTCAAGTGCTCATAATCACCGGCTTGGATCTTAGCGGCATCAAGCATGATTAAGCGAGCAATCGCGCTGGTGGCCGGCGTAGCATAAATCTTCCGGTTATAGCCTTCTTTAACAAGCAAGGGCAAGGAACAACAATGATCAGCATGGGCATGGGACAGGATTACTGCGTCGGTTGCCTTAAGTTCATCCGGCAGGACCGAGTTCGCTTCATATGTTTCAGCGCGGCGGCCCTGAAAAAACCCACAATCAAGTAAAACACGAAAATCATCAACCTCTAAAAGATGTTTGGAGCCGGTAACTCCGCCCGCCGCTCCTAAAAAAGTTATATTCATAAATTATTGATTATTTTTGTATTATAACATAATGGCGTATAATTCCATTTTACACTAAACGCTTTGAGCCGTAAAATAAAAAAAGCTATTAATAGCTTATTTTTGGGGTACAGTTCAGTCGGGTGTTATTACTTAGATTATCTCTCCTTCGCAAGATACTTGCGGACTGTGTCCGCCGTAGCCCGCTTCGGCGAGCGAAGGCGGATAGGGTGGGACGCAGTTGGAATGGTTGTATTAAGATTATTACTATAATTTGCTCACCATTTTTACAATACATGAATATTTTGTTATTATTACTCTTATGATCAAAGCCAATATCTACATAGATGGTAATAATTTATATCGCTCGGCAAAAGAGCTAGGTTTTGAGATTGATTATAAAAAATTTAGAGGCTGGCTTAGACAAAAGTATAATCCAACTTTTGTTTATTTATTTATTGGGCTAGTTCCAGAAAGAATAAACTTCTATGAACACTTACAAAAATGTGGCTACATTCTAGTGTTTAAACAAACGGTCTCTGTCGGTGAAAAAATAAAAGGTAATTGCGACGCAGAACTGGTTCTTAAAAGTGTAACAGACTATTATACAAAAGCTTTTGATGCTTGTATTTTAATAACCGGGGATGGTGATTTTGGCTGCTTAGTAGAATTTTTAAAAGAAAAAAAATCTATAGATTGTATTATTGCGCCGGATAGAAACAAATGCTCTATTTTACTTAGAAACAAAAATACTGAAATTACTTTTCTCAACGAACACTATCATAAATTTTCTGTGAAAATAAAAAAAGCCCCCAATATGGACGTATCCATATAAGGGTCTCTTTCATAATGATATTATCATTATACTATAAAAAATAGAAAAGTCAATATTATAACAAAAATAACTCTAATATTAGAGTTATTTTTATCGCGGAGAGGCAGGCCTGCCTACCGGCAGGCAGGGATTATCTGTCAGCTTCGCTGCCAGATTCTGCCTGCCCTGCCTGGCCGGTAGGCAGGGTCGCTCGGAACTGCCAGCAAGCCCGCCTACCGGCAGGCAAGCTGGCGCCTCCTCGCTATCCTCGGCAGTGCGAACACAGGGTTCTCATCTCCAACCGTCTCCTTCTTCAACCAAAGTAAAAACACCCTCTTCGGGTGTTTTTACTTTGGTCGCGGAGAGGCGGGGATTCGAACCCCGGATGCGGGTATAAGCCCACATAACACATTAGCAGTGTGCCGCTTTCAGCCACTCAGCCACCTCTCCAAATTACTTATTTGTCTCTCTAAAATACCCCCTGAGGGGTACTTTATTTTCCATTATTATGGTATAATCACTATATAAAATCTAAACCTCATTGTCAAACCAAATATGTCTCAAAATAACCAAACAATCGCTAAGTTTTTGCAATGGCAAATCCCGGAATATAGAGTGCCGACTCGTTCAAAAAACTGGTATATCGTGGCCGCAATTTTATTATTACTCATGTTGCTGTTCTGTTTCTTTACAATCAAATCTTGGCGCATCGTTTTTCTCGGCGCACAATCCAATTTCTTATTTGCCTTGATTCTTATCATGTCAGCTGTTTTAATGTACATCAATGAAAAGAGGCCGCCTCTAATGGTCAATTTCAAAATTGGCCCCGAAGGCGTTAATATCGGCCAGAAATTTTATAACTATAGCGAATTCAAAAATTTCTGCGTTCTGTATCGACCGAAACAGAGCATTAAGCGATTATATTTAGAATTTAAAAACACCGCTAAAATGCGCCTATCCATCCCCTTAAGGCGCATGGAGGCGGCGACAGTCCGAGAATTTTTAGCCCAATATTTAGAAGAGGATTTTGAGCGGGAAAATGAGCCTCTATCCGAACAGTTGACGAAACTGCTGAAATTATAATAAACTGGATAAAGTTAGCACCCATCGTTCAACGGATAGGACGCAAGCTTGCGGAGCTTGAAATCCAGGTTCGATTCCTGGTGGGTGCACACATATAAAACAAGGATAAAATCCTTGTTTTTTGGTATCTTCTAGCCCCCTCTCTTTGCTACTTAGCCTAGGATTTGTTAGACTTTTAGTATGATAAAGCTAGAGTCAACAATTAAAGAATTGGCCCGTGTCGGCGAGAATAGAGCGAAGATTCTCGCTCGCTTAGGCTTGAAAACAGCGCGCGATTTACTTTTTTATCTTCCCTTCCGTTATGATGATTTTTCCCAAACCAAAAACATCGCCGATCTAATTGATGGTGAAAATGCCAATATCCGAGGTGAGATAACTTTAATTCAAAATAAACGGAGCTTTAAAAGGCGGGTCTATATAACCGAGGCTCTAATAAGCGACGATACTGATACGATAAAAATAATTTGGTTCAATCAACCCTTCTTAACTAAAAATTTAAAAATGGGCGATCTAGTTTCTTTGTCCGGCAGAGTAAGCGAACAAAACGGACAAATAATAATGGCCTCGCCTCAATACGAAAAAATTTCAACGAGCTCCCTAATCCATACTAGCGGCCTTATCCCTAATTACCATTTAACTTCCGATTTAAGCCAGAAACAACTGCGCTCACTCATTAAACAAGTTCTCCCTCTTAGCCAAACGGCTAATGATTGGCTACCGGAGCAAATTAGAAAAAAATTAGGTCTAATTAATTTAAGCGCCGCTCTTAAAAAAATCCACTTCCCCTTAAACTGGGATGACATTCAAGTTGCCAGACAAAGATTATTCTTTACAGATTTATTTTTGCGTCAGTTAAAATCACAGACTATTAAAAGAGAAATAAAATCTCGCCGCGCGGAAATAATTAATTTTCAAAAAGAGGAAACAAAAAAATTTGTTGACGCTTTGCCTTTCAAATTAAGCGCCTCGCAAAAAAAATCAGCCTGGGAAATTCTCCAAGACCTTGAAAGTTCAGCGCCAATGAGCCGACTACTGGAAGGAGACGTCGGTAGCGGAAAAACAATCGTCGCCGCCATGGCTCTTTTAAATGTGGCCTTAAATAAAAAACAAGGCGCTTTAATGGTCCCTAGCGAGATTCTCGCCGAGCAACATTATCAAACTTTAACTAAACTTTTTAAAGATTATAATTTTAAAATACTCCTAGCTACTTCCGGCCATAAAGCTAAGCCAAGCGATATAGAATCAGCTGATATTATCGTCGGCACACATGCTTTAATCCAAGATAAAGTTAAATTCCGCGATTTAGCCCTAGTTATTGTTGATGAACAGCATCGCTTTGGCGTAAAACAGCGTGGGCGCTTACTAAATCTACCCGCTGATAAGACGCCACACTTTCTATCTATGACCGCTACACCTATTCCCCGTTCTTTAGCGCTCGCTATTTACGGCGATTTAGACATCTCTATTATTAACGAACTGCCGGCCGGACGAAAACCGATTATCAGCGACCTAGTTTTAAGCAAGCGTCGTGAAGCCGCCTATAATTTTGTTCGCGAACAGATTAACAGCGGGCGCCAAGCTTTTGTTGTTTGTCCGCTTGTTGAAGAATCGGATAAGCTCGGCGTAAAGTCCGCCACTAAAGAATATGAACGTTTAGCTCAAGAAGTATTTCCTGAATTTTCTCTTGGTCTGATTCATGGAAAATTAAAAACAAAAGACAAAGAAAAAGTCATGACCGATTTTTTAAATAATAAGATACAAATTCTCGTTTCAACTTCGGTTATTGAGGTCGGCATCGATGTCGCTAACGCGAGTTTAATGCTCATTGAAGGAGCGGAGCGTTTCGGTTTAGCGACTCTACATCAATTCCGCGGTCGCGTCGGGCGAGGAGATTATCAGTCATATTGTTTATTATTTCCAACCAGCGATGAAGCTAGCAATCCGAAAACAATAACCCGATTAAAAGCACTTTTAAAATATAATGACGGCTTATCGCTCGCTAAGATCGACCTGAAACTGCGCGGTGCCGGTGAGTTATACGGCATTGGCCAAAGCGGTTTTCCGGAAATTCAAATCGCCTCGCTCTTTGATTATGATTTAATAAAAAAAGCTCAAGACGAAGCGGCCAGTATTATTGCAGGTGATCCTGAGCTAAAAAAATACCCTCAACTTAAAGAAGCGCTGGGGGAATGGGAAAAGAGCGTTCACCTTGAGTAGATAAAATTGATAAAAAAAAGAAACCCGCGGCATAATATGCTACGGGTTTTTTATTTTTTGCGGCAAAAACCAATTTTTATTTTTTTCCGGACAATGCTCTGTCCCAGAAATTATAAAATTTGTTTTCGACTTTTGTGAGCGGACGCTCACGACCGGTTTCCTTCTCTTTTTTTTCTTCTTTTAGGGCTATAACATAGCCCCAGATCATAACTACGACCATAGCCCCGATAATAAAGGGCCTGTGGATTAAAAAGCCCACCACATGGCCAAGGGTCGAGTCGTCACTTGCGGAAACGCTTCCACTGGCAACGCCGAGCAGATACAAACCGGTTATAACTATAATCAGAAAAGAAATAATCCCTAAGCCTTTTACTATTTGGTTCAAGGAATTCTGGAAATTTGATGTTGTTTCCATGATGTTTATTTTTTTTGTTTTTAATATTAGACTATTTGTAGAAACTGGCTTATTTAAGCTAATCTCAACAAATAATCTAATACTAAAGAAATTGTAAAGGTACTTAATTCAACATAAATAATTATATCATATTTTAAATACAATGTCAATAGCTATAAAAAACAAGCCAAAAAAGCTAGCTAATTAAGGAAATAAATATTTAATATTAGCTAAATTATATCATAACTAGCAAATCCCTAAATTTTTAACGCTTGACATTAATGAAAACAAATGATAATATCAAGCTATCGTTTTTTAAAAATAATCGGAAATCAACAGTGGCTCTAGGCGACTCGTTATCATGTTGAGCTCTTCTTAAGCTCGCTAGTTTGATTTCTATAAATACTAACCCGAACAAGGAAAAAATTAAAATTCCTTGTTCACAAAAAATTGAAAACATGAAACAGTTTCTGAATGCAACTAACTCCACCGGCCAGGAGATTATGGTCGATCCGAACGATGTAAAACTGAATGCAGCCGGCACAAATATGTCCGTCGCCTGTTACCCGGAAAAAAATTTGAACCGGGGCGATAAGCGGCCCGAGTATATTAACTTTCATCACCTCAAATTTGATCCGGATGACAAGGAGGAGATGGAAAAAATTTTCAAAGAGAAAGCTGCCGATATAGCAGCAAAAAATAAAGCAAATAAATTAGCAATGCGCCGCGCTAAAAAAGCAACAACGCGCAACATTGCATAAAATAAAAGCGCCATGGTGGGGGCGCTAGCCGGAACCAAATCCGGCATAAATTATCTGTTTGTCTGTTTCAGTTCGAAGTGATTCGCGCCGAAACAAATTGCATTTCAAAATCGAAAGCGGAAAGAGCTCTATGAGCCTTTCCGCTTTTTTCTTTGGTAAAATTAAACTGGCTTATTTTACAAACTTCGCTTCGTATTTTTCATCTGTCAGAGTGAGGTAATAGATGAATTCTATGAGAGCAATTACGCCAGGGATCGCCGTCCAACAAAAAAATAAATAAAGCAATCCGATAGCAATCTTATTTTGATAAAACTTGTGAGCGCCTATTCCCCCCAGGAAAAGAGCGAGTAGAATAGCTTTAGTACGCGGTTTCATAAATTTTAAAATTATTTAATAATCTCAACTAAGTCATTCAAATCCTTAACCTTAACTAACTCAATTTTGCCCACCTTCACATCAATATTAGGAATAAGGGCCTTAGTATAGCCAAGTCTTTCTGCCTCCTTCAGGCGTTCCTCAAGACGAAAGATATTGCGCACTTCCCCGCCTAAGCCAACTTCTCCTAAAACTAAGGTTCTTCTATCAAAATTTTTATTAAGCTGAGAAGAGATAATGGCCGCACAAGCAGCTAAATCTAAGGCGGGGTCAGATATCTTTAGTCCACCAACAACATTGAGAATTATATCGGCATTAATCAAATTAATCTTGGTGCGTTTGGAAATAACGGCGCTGAGAACTTGCAGGCGACCAGTGTCAAAGCCGCTAGTTTTCCTTTGCGGATATCCAAAAACTGTTTTACTAACTAGAGCCTGCATATCAATTAAAAACGGGCGAGTTCCCTCAATCACACAAGATATAACCGAGCCAGAAACGGCTCCTAAATTACTATCAATGAAAACTGAGCCGGGATTCTTTACTTCTTTAAAGCCGGCGCCAGTCATCTCTAGAACCCCTAGCTCATTAACTGAGCCAAAACGGTTTTTTGTTGCCCGAAGTAGGCAATAATTATGGCTAGTTTCGTTTTCTAAATATAGAACCGTGTCGACAATATGCTCAAGCGACTTCGGTCCGGCAATTTGGCCGTCTTTAGTAATGTGTCCAATTAATAAAACCGCAATATTACTGCCTTTAGCGAGTTCTAGAAATTTAACAGCTGCTGCCCGAATTTGCGAAATGCTGCCGGCTTCAGCGGGAATTAAAGAGGAATAAACGGTTTGAATAGAATCAATAATTAAAACATCTGGCTTAGCAGAATTAGCGCTAGCAATAATCTTATCAACATTAGTTTCCGAGATGAATTTGATGTTTTTTAAATTACATTTTAAACGTTCTAGACGCGCCTTAACTTGGCCGGCGGATTCTTCACCGCTCGCGTAAACGGTTTGATAATTTTGACCAATGGCGTCAGCAATTTGAGCGACTAAAGTTGACTTCCCTATACCAGGCTCACCGCCTAATAAAACTAAAGAGCCGGGAACTATCCCGCCGCCTAAAACTCTATCAATTTCTCCGAAGCCGGTTATTAAACGAGATAGAGATCGATTAGTAATGGAATTTAAATCAATTAAATCCGCTTTGCCTAATTTTTTAACGAGTTCTTTTTTTTCTTCTTTTGAGTCGCTAACCTGTTCCTGTAAAGTTCCCCAAGAACCGCACTCGGAACAACGCCCACTCCATTTCGGATGTTGGGCGTCGCAATTTGTACAAGTAAAAATTGTTTTCAGTCCGGCCATATTTTATAACTATTGATTATTTACTCCAGTAAGCGGCATCAAATAGCCATTCGTCGTTTACTTTTTTCAAAACTAAACGTAAATCTTGGCTATACGGTTCGCCATCGTTAATATTCTCTCGACTCTCACGGCGCTGCGTGTTGACGATAATTTCTGCTTGTCCGGCATTATTATCAAAACTTTTTATCTCATAATTAATCGCTTTAGTGGTAATTCCGTAATAGTCGCTGCTGTTTCCTTCCGGGCGATTGCGTAATTCTTGGATGTAAGAATCGATCCAATTTCTCATATCGCTAGTCATCATGATTTTCAGGTCTGTAAAATTACCATAATTAGACTGACTAGAAAAAGATCCGAATCTTTCCGCAACTGACATCGCTAATTTTCCTAAATCATCCGCCGTTGTTTCTCGCGGGCCGGCCTGTTCAAGGTCGTATACTTGGTAATTAACCGGAACATTACTAGGGTTAGTGGTCGGAAATTCATCAGCGGGAATAACCTCCTCGGAACCAGATTCATTTTCTAGTGGCCCCTCGGGAAAATGACCCTGCTTGATTATCAAAAAATAGACAATCAAGCCAATGATAACTACTCCGAGAATGATTACCAATAAACCAATTTTTTTTCTGTCTCCTCCCATATATTTATTGTTATATTAATTCTTAACTATTCTTCTTTCTGACTATTTTCAAAATCTTTTTTAGCCTCCTCTATTTCTAAAAGCTGGCGCGGATCGGAAGTAATCAGCTGGTCCTCGGTATAAGAAGCGACGACTTTCATCGCTACATGTTTATTGCCGGCAAAGAAAATTCCTTCCCCTAAACCACACTCTAAAAGAAGATATTTTTCTCCCTCGGTAAGCAAGAAAGTTTTTTGGACTAAATCAATCGCCGCCGGTGATTGCTTTAAAAGTATCTGCAAAGACGAATTAGTAACGATTGCCTGACCATAAGGGGAAGTTAAAAAGTCATTAACATCTTGAGTAATCGTAGTCACGCCTAAATAGTACTTACGGCAGCGCTTAACTAACGCAAAAATAAACTTAGCCGAATCTTCATGTTGCATCATCCACCAGGCTTCATCAATTACTAAAACGCGCTTCTTCATTTCGCTTCTAACGATGTTCCAGATATAATTAATGATCGTATAGATAGCAATCGGTCTAAGTTCATCTTCCAAATCACGGACCGAGAAACAAACTAACTGGTTATTCATCTCGACATTAGTCTGATTATTAAGTAAACCGGAGAAGGTTCCTTCGGTAAATTTGCGCAAACGCAGAGCCAAGTCGGCGCCGCCCTCCATGCCGTCTAAAACCTGTTCGAAATCAGACATGACCGGAGCATCAACTTTTGATAAATCCGAGTCGGGCGTGATATCTTTTTTAGCATAAGTTTCTAGAAGTGCCCGATCGACAATAGAATCTTCATCATAATTAAGCGTCCCCATCATTAAACGCACTAGACCCTTCAGAGTAATAACCGCACTACGGATAATGTCTTTAGGGCGCATTTCTGAACCAATTGCCCGCGGCAAATCGAAAGGATTAATCTTATTTTCTGAAGATAAGGAAATATTAATATAGGTTCCGCCCACCGCTTCGGCCAAATGTTTATATTCATATTCTGGGTCGATAACGATAACCTCTGTTCCTAGCATTAAAGAACGCAATATTTCGAGCTTAATAGCATAGCTTTTGCCGGCGCCAGAAGTTGCAAAAACAACCGAATTGGCGTTCTGTAGAGAAAAGCGATCAAATAATATTAAGCTGTTATTATGGCGATTAATACCATATAAAATACCCTGGTCGCTAGTCAGTTCGCTGGAAATAAAGGGAAAGGATGAGGCAATCGGCGAAGAATTCATGTTAAAAGTAATAAACAATTCGTCATTACCGAGTGGTAGAGTTGAATTAAAACCTTGTTCCGACTGATAATATACCCGACGGGAATAAACGAGACGCGATCCAAAAATATCTTCTACCTGGTCAGATAGCCGGTTAAGCTCGTCCATGCTATTAGCGTAGATGGTAACATAAAGGGCAAACTGAAAAAACTTCTCCGTTCCTTGAGTAAGAGCATCCCGTAAATATTCAATATCTCTTAAAGCCGTTTCTCGAAGCGGATCGCGAGCCGCCCCTTTTTCTGAATCAGAAATTATCTGCGCCTCTAAAGCCCCGACTTTATTCTTAAGCTGCTTGAGAATAATGGCGCTTTTAACTGGATAAAAAAACATGCTAACGTCAAACGTCACGTTTAAATTAATAATCGGAGCAAACCAGCCAACAGAAATATAACGCGGATAACTGATAATAAACATGGTGCGCAAAAAGCGGTCGCCTAACAATAAATGGTTAGCCTCAACCTTTAAGCTAGCCGGAGCAATTATATCCCGAACCGATAAAATGCCTCGACGAAAAGCTTTTTCTTCTTCGACTACTTCGCGCGTCAGCTCCGGATTAGCCTCAATCGGAGGCGTATCACGCCCTGAACCTAAAACCGGCGATTGCCAGGTTAGCTTATTTGGATTGTCTTCTTTATTAAAATTAACCATAAGTAATGTCTAGAGAAAGTTAATTAAAAATCAACCCTGAGTTTCTGCAAATCAACTAAATTCTGATTAGGGGATGTTTCCGGATTATAGGTTTTATAGTAAAGCTCTATTAAACTCTGGGTGTCTAAGCGGGCCACGGCTACCCCCATCGATTCTAGCCCGCTAGCAATACTTTCAATGCGACGGTCTAACATGTCCTGATATTTAGCGAAGGTTTTCTCTTTTAATTTAATAACTGTCGCCGGTTTTAAAGCCTCGGTAATAGAACTGAAAAAACTCTTATGTTTATCGGTCAGGGGGTCATAAGGAACGATAACATAGAAGCGCTTATTCATTATCCGCCCCAAAGAAGTCAGTTCTTTAATGTATTCAATATAATCAGCGGTTTGAACTTTAAGCAGCTTATTGATTTGCTCTTTCTCTTTAGATCTTAGATATTCAAGATAATTATCAATATCCAATTCTCGGGACTGGATAACTATTTGGAGAGTAAAGGAAAGATTATTAAGAAATCGAATATAGGAATCGATAACCGCATTTTGTTCGTCCTCGCTCTTTAAAGCAAAGTTAATACTAGAGACTAGCAAGACCGCTCTTAAAGTCCCGTCTTTCATGACGACTGTATTATCTTTAATCTCCGCAATATCTAAATATTGCTGAGTGGAGATAGCGTTGTTGACAGGAGCTTTTTTAGGCATAAACGATATATAACTTAAGTAGCTTATTCTCCCTTATAGCGGCCTTTAGTATCGACGACCAACGCCAATTCTGACAGGCGCGATTTCTTGTATAATTCTTTAGGCATCGGCTTGGTGGCAGCTTCCGGCAAAGGCAGTTTTTCGGTTTCAGAAACCGGATGATCTATCTTATTCCAAACTCGGGCGCCGGGACGGCGAATGGTTTGCAGAAGATTTAGAACAAAATAATGAAACGGGCGGCCATTTATTTTAACGAAAGAAAAAACGATGGCTAGTAAACTCAGAATAATCGTAATCGTCAGAAACAAGGAAAAGTCAAATAGGCGATAAGAGATAGCGCTTAAAATTCCGACCGTTAAGATTATTAAAAACTGTCTGACGGTTAAAGGCCCGATAATTTTATTTTCGACATCAATAAATTGTGGAACGGTAAACTGTTGCATAATTAAAAAACCAATTTACTATTCATAGCGATAATCCCTTCTATCTCTTCTAAACTAAGATAGTTATCCTTATCTTTTTCGACGCTGGCAGCAAAATCTTTAATAGTCTTTCCCTGGCTAATCGCCTCCTTCATCATTTTTAAATATAAAAGATTAACAGGACTTTGGCGCCAAGCGCGGACCCCGGCGATCATTCTTTCGTAACCATCCGCTTCCAGTAGTTTTATCTTGTTAAATATTTTCGCGGAAATTTCTTCAGAATTTCTTCCCAAACGGCGAAAATTAATTAAATCTAAGAACTGTAATTCTTCTATCGGCCCCATAACGCGCGTAGCTGGCTTAACATCGTGCATTACCGGCTTAGAAGGCGTCTCTTTTAAATGACTCGCTGGACGAGCGGCCGCAACCATAGCCGGACGAGGCGCCGGCGCTTCTTTTTCAATATTTTTTGGAGCGGCAATGGTCTGTTCAGCCGCTAACTTTTGCGCGGGCTTTTCTAGCGGTTTTTTTTCCGGCTCAATGTTTTTTACTTTTGCTTCTTTTTTAAACCAGGTTGAAAATATTGAGGCTGGCGGTTTTTCAATTAAAGGAGCGCTTGTCTTGACTGGCGGTTTTTCCGCAACAACTGGTTTTTCTAAAGACGGTTTTGGAGCGCCCGTTGTCTGGCCGACTGATAAAGCAGTCTTTTGATCTTGTGACGGCGCGACGAGCCGCTCTTTACTCAGCGGCGCTGGCGCTACCAGTGGTTTAACTTCTACTGATTTTTTTATTGCAACTTCAGGCGCAACTATTTTTTCAGGAGCTGCCAGCATTTTCTCAGCATCCGGCGCTTCTATCGCTTTGATATCTTTGGGGGCAGATATGGCCGCTGGCTTGTCAGGAGCTTCTAACTTCACGACTGGTTTATGGACTTGACCGGCCGCTAAAGCTTTTTTAAAATCATATTCAGCCGATGTGTTTTTAGCGGCGTCACTAGCAATAATTTTATCTAGTCCGCTTATTGGAGGAGTTAGATTAATTTTTTGTTCGGGACTATTTTGGGCCTGGCCGTCACAAGCTCTAAAAATTCTATCTATTTCTGGTTCACTTAACTTAAGGCCACCCAAATTAATATCCTTTGCTAAGGCGTCACGGGTAGCAATTTTGCTTCTTACCCCTTTTAAATATGTCGAGACTATGAGCTTAAAACGGGACAACAAATCGGCGCTAGGTAAAATAACCCCGGCTTCTTTGATAATTAATTCTAGTTTATCGGGAACTGCCGGCGCCGGTTTGATAGGGGTTAAACTTAAATATTCGGCCGCTCGGCGAAAAATATTTTCTGTCATCTCCTCAGCCAACTTGGTAGCTATCGTCTGCTCCATTCCAAACTCTTCCATTAAGCTAGCTGGCAAAGATTTAAGCGACAAAGACTTAACCATCACCTTCATAACCAAAACCGCCAATTCAACTTGGTATTTTTTTTCCAAAATCGCCAAAGCTTCCATCGCTTCAGGGGAAGAAACTTTGTCGCGCAAATCTTTAGGAAGATTATTAAATTGTTGCAAGTAATCGAACATGGAATTTTAACGATTTTTTTCTAGCTTTTCCAGGCGATTTATCTCTTGAGCAACTGCTTTATACTCTAAACTGGAAATCGAATAATTAGCTAATGTCTTTTTTAGTTCTATTAGCTTGGCGTCAGCGCTATTTAAATTGTCACCTTCTTGTTGAGAATAATTATTTTCATCTATTTTCTCTTTTACAATATTTTTCTCTCCATCTAAGACGTCAATTATTTGGCGGTTAGATTCTGATTCTTTGGGCAAGGGGATCATTTCCCAATCTTCAACAGGCAAATTTTCCAAACTCTCTGGAAAAAAATTAAGATTGCGATAAGTTTTTAATACTTTCTTTAATATTTCTTTCTCTTCAACATTAAGTAGTTTAACATTCTCCCCTCTATTTAAATATTGAATTAAAATCAAATCATTAAATATGTCAGCCCCATGAAATTTTAGAAAATCCTTTATCCAATTAGAAATCGTTGGGGAGGTTGGGCGATCATCAATAATAATAGACTTGTTAGTTATTTTTTCTACATTTTCGACTAAATTTTTAACCAACTCTTCCTGGAAAAGGCCATCATCTGCTAAATGAAAGAAAATTGATTTATTTAATAAGGCAATTTCTTCCTCTAAACCGCTTTCCCTAATCAAAAGCCTAGCTAAATTATCTTTTATAATACCAGAAATTTCTTCTTTTTCTAAAAGAGAATCTTCGGAAGCGGAAAAATATGGATAAAAAAATTCCTCCTCTATTTTATTTTTTATTTCATAAGCATCCTCACCTGCCAAACTATGTCTAGTCTGAAGATAAGTTGGAATATCTTCAAAGTCTATTTCTCCTATAGATATCAAAACTAGTAGAAATTTTAAATCTACTCCATACGTCTCTTCTATCTTCTCAATTTTTTTAAACGCCTCTAAACTTCCGACTCTATCCTTGATATCGTCAGGTAAATTTTCAAAACGCTGCAAACATGCTTGTAGATAAGCCATAGGTTTTGTCGACTAAATATCTTAACTATTACTTATATTATTTAGGGAAGATTTTTCTGGGCCAGTGCCAGCGCTTGGCCCATTAGAAGACTTTGAGCTCTGTTTGTTAATAGTAGAACTTAATTTATTTATTGATTTAATAAAATTATTGAAATAATATACTAAAAATGAATTGCCAGTATTTACCCCTCCTGCCGCATTAAAATTATTCTTAATTTTTTCTTTATCCTGAACTATATTATTAATATTAGTTATGTTGGTTATATTATCTCCAGAGTTACTAGAGCTATTTGTTTTCATATTATACTCATTTAAATCATCATCATCGTCTTCTTCTTCTATTATTTTGCCAACCTGTTTTCTTGCAGACAACTGCCTACCGCTTGCTTTATCCATATAATCTTCAAGATATCGGCGATAAGCCGGCCCGCCCTTTAAAACCTCGGCTCCCTTTCCTTCTTTTACAGCCCGTCCTGAAACATAATTAGTAATAGCCTCATCTTTCATCCGTAATCGACCGTGGACCCCCTCATGGATAACAGTATCCTTAACATCATCAAGACTGTTGTGCCCTTTGGCACTAGAATTAATTAGCTCTAAATTTTTAATTTTTTCAGGATTTTTAAATTTAGCTTTAGCACTTTCTAAGTTTGCTAGACGCTTAGTATCTGATTTAGGCATTTCTTTCCCGGCGTTTCTATTTTTTATGGCATTAATTTCTTGATTAATAACATCAACCATCCCCTTGGAAACTTGTTTGATTTGATCTTGGTTAGATAAATTAACCCCTTTGATATCGGCCATAGTCTTGCCCGGGCCGATGCTAGCCAACATCTTCTGCTGTATCTCAGAATCTAATTTAGCAAAATCTAAACCGATATTATTTCGCTGGCCACGAGCGAAGCCATTAATAGATAGATTCCCAGCACCAGGCTCAGTTGCCTTTCTTTGTTTTAATTCGTCCTTTTGAACTTGCGCCGCTTGATCTTTTTTCTCCTGAGATTTTTGCTTGCTGGCTTCTGATTTTTCATTTTTTACCTGAGCAAAAGCTTCTTTAATCTGTCCTTCATCTTGGAAATAATCCTTACTATCAGCTGTATTCCATTCATGAATTCTGCCTCTTGTACTTTCAATTAAACTTTTATCTTTACTTCCTGTTATTTGTTCTATTCTTTGTTTTTGTTCTAATATCTCCGGCGTCTCGACTACTTTTTTCTTTTTAGCTTTCATTGGCTCGCTGCTTGTTGAACCCGCCACACGAAGGTTAAATCCTTCTTCAACCGGCACGTCAATTGTTTTTTCAACTTTGTTTTCAGACGATTCCGATGTTTTAAAAGCGTAAGCGCTATCTCCTTGTCGACCAATGGCTTTATCTATATCATCTGGGTCGGTGGTCATGACTCCCCATCGTCCAGGACCAGTTAATGGATTTCCGTTTCTATCGGTGCCTGAAACAAAACTTGTTAACCCGGCATCAATTTGCCCCGTATTATAAGCACCTCGTGCTTCGGAATTCTTTT
>CAZPKN010000019.1:0-15853 GCA_964587195.1 uncultured Gammaproteobacteria bacterium
TAAAACTTGATCGGTTAAAAAAGCGTCATTAATATCTGAACCGCTGATTATGTGCCCCTGTCTAGCTAAAAACTGCGCTAGCATAGTCATGCCAACGCCTTTAACTCCGATTAAATAAATATTTTGTTTGGATAATTTTTTAACCATAACTTTATATTTTTTCTTTGGGGCCGACTATTTCCCAAACTAAAGCCGCTACATTCTCCGCCGCCCTTGATTTCATAATGCGACCGATATTATTAGAATATTTTTCAAGACGCTCCTTATCATTTAATAAATCTCGAATCATTTTTAACAAATCTGGGGCGGTTAAGTTTTTTTGTGAGACGACTAAGCTCGCCTCGGAGTCGGCAAAAACCGCCGCATTATCTTCTTGATGAGAGTCTGGCATAGGAATCAAAATAGCCGGTTTTCGTAAATACGACAGCGCGGTCAAGGCTCCTAGCCCACAACGCGAAATAACCAAATCAGCGGCCGACATTAACAGCATGATTGCTTCATGCGGTAAAATTTCGAAGGCATGGTAATTTTGGTTATGAATATCGTTCTGGATAATCTTCCCCTTACCGGTTAAATGAATTATCTGGCAAAAATTTACTAATTCGGGTAAAGATTTAATGACCAATTCATTAATCGCTAAAGATCCCGTCCCGCCGCCGACAACCATAACCACAGGCCGATTTTCTTGTAAATTATATTTTTTCAAAATTTCTGACCGACTTAAGTTATCGCCCTCTGGTTCAGCGGTCGGATTACCGGTCCAAATTGCCCGCGACCCATAATCAGCAAATGATTTCTCAAAACTAATAGTAATCGCTCTAGCAAATGGCGCCATTAATTTATTCGCTAGGCCGGGCCGAATGTCCTGCTGATGGACTAGAACGGGTACTTTTAAAAATGACGCGGCCCAAACCAAAGGCACGCTAATAAAACTGCCGGCGGTCATTATTAAATCTGGCTGATTCTTAATAATGATTTTTAGTGAAGCAAAGAAGGCAAAAATAATTTTAAAGAGATCACTAAAATTACTAAACGAAAAATAGCGCCGGAACTTTCCGGCAGGAATAGTCTGAAAATCCATGGGGACGCGCTGAGAAAAAGCGCTAACCAGCTCTTTCTCCGGCCCGTTTCTAGAGCCGATAAAAATAAAATTTAAACTCTGGTCTTCTTTAAAAAGTTCGGCGGCGACTGCTAAAAGCGGCGTGACTGAGCCGCCTGTCCCTCCCCCTGATAATATGATGTTAGGATGATTACTCTTATCCATAACTAATTAATAATTACGAGCCCCTTTAGTCTGTTTGCTGATATTAACCAGAATACCCATGGCGGTCAAGTTAGCTAAAATAGCCGATCCGCCAGAGGAGATAAACGGCAGAGGCACGCCAGTCATCGGAATAAGATTCAGCATCCCACCAATATTAAGGAAGGTTTGGACGGACAACCAAGTCACGATGCCAATTGCTAAAACGCTCCCATACAAATCCGGGGCTCCGCGCGCAATCATCAGTCCCCGATAAAAAATAAATAAATACAAAAGGATCAATAGAGCGCTAAAAATGAATCCGACCTCCTCGGCAATAATCGGGAAAATCGCATCTCCCCAAACTTCCGGCAAATACATAAACTTCTGGCGGCTCTGTCCTATGCCCCGCCCGAACCAACCACCCGAACCAACGGCAATCAACGACTGATTAATCTGATAACATTTATCCTGGGCGCTATAACTCGGGTCCTTTAAACATTTAAAGCGATCGGACTGATAGTCGGATTTTATGCTAAAAATTATAAAAATTAAGAGACCAGCCAGAACTCCCACCATCACTAAATGAGAAACTTTTCCGCCGCCGGCAAAAAAAACTACGGCCGCCGTCGCGACAATTATAAATAACGTTCCTAAATCAGGCTGCGCCATCATGAGCAAGCTAATCACTCCTAAAATAACTAGGAAAGGAAATATTCCGCCAGAAAAGCTACTGAGCTCCCCTTTCTTAGCCTCCAGCCAGGTCGCTAAATAAATCAAGAAAGACAACTTAACGAGCTCAGAGGGCTGAAAAGAATAACCGAACAGATTTATCCAGCTGCGCGCTGTTCCGTATTCCGCTCTTAAGCCAGGAATGAAAACTAAAATCAATAAAATGATAGACGCAAATAGAAAAAAAACAGCGAACTTTTTCAAAGACCGGTAATCTATCTTCGATACTATCCAAAAAATGCCGACCGACAGAACGACCCAGATAAACTGGCGAAAAAAGTAATGGGACGTCGTCCCAAAACGCGCATAAGAAACAACCGACGAGGCGCTAAAAAGCATCACTAGCCCGAAAACAACCAAAAAGAACATCGCACTAATAAGACTTTTGTCTGGTTCATGTTCGCTGGGACGAGTCGTAAAAATTTTTTTGCTTAACCGCTTAAAAAACATAGTTAAAATTTTTGATCCAAAAGAAAGACTATTAAACCTAAGACCGCCCCCATGCCGGCCACTACCCAGAAACGCATGACTACCTTAAATTCGGGCCAGCCGACGGCTTGAAAATGATGATGGACAGGAGACGATAAAAATATTTTACGCCCAAAAACTTTTTTAGAAATCATTTGTACGATAACCGATAAAGATTCAATGATAAAAATTAAACCGAAAAATAGCAGCAGTAAAGCATTATTAGTCAGCATGGCAATAATCCCCAGCGTGACCCCGAGACTCATCGCTCCGGTATCGCCCATATAAAAACGGGCGGGAGGAATATTAAACCAGAGGAAGGCCGATAAAGCCCCGATAATAACGGCACAGAAAGTCGCCAGTTCAAAGCGGCCCAGTGAAAAGGCAATGATGCCATAAGCCATAAACGCAATTAGTAAAGTTCCGCCCGATAGGCCGTCAAGGCCGTCGGTTTCATTAACGGAAAAAGAAGTCGCGACAATAACCAGAATAAACAATGGAATATACCAGGAGCCAATATTGAAATTACCAAGGAAAGGAACATGAAAAACCGTCCAATCAAGCTTAAAATAAAACCAGAGCGCACCGACAATGGCGATTAAGGTATAAATGACTAAGCGGTGGCGCAATTTCAAACCGCCGCCTCCGCTTACTCCCTTGCCGCGCACATCCAACCAATCATCAAATAAACCTATTAAAGCCGTAATTATCAGCGCTCCGAGCGGCAATAAAGTTTCGGCTCGCGATAAAAAATTAAGATACTTAAATAAGCTATCCGGAAAAATATCGGATAAGGCTGAAAAAATAAGGATTAAAAAAAGCAAAGTTCCCCAAATCAAAATCCCGCCCATAGTCGGCGTTCCGGCTTTATGAGCATGGAGCTCGCTAAAAACCGGCGTAGCCCCGCTATTTCTAATCTTTTTACCTAATTTATATTTATAAAGAAAATGGGATAAAAGCGGCGTCGCTAAAAAAGCGACTACGAAAGCTAAAACCGAGAAAAAAAGGACTTTGATTAAATAAAACTCCAACATAAAAATTAACGGAAATTAATTAAATAAACAGACAATAAAACTAAACTTAAAAAAGCGCCGAATAAAACCGCCGCTGCCAAAAGATAATGTACTAATATTTTTAAATTTTTATGGCGATTTAAAAATAGCAAAATAAGCAAATTGATGATAAAAATCAACAAAGCTAAGCCGGGATAAAAGAAAACGCTCGCCGGTGCAGCTACCAAGTCTATCCCGAAGTCGACATTATAATGAAGCACTACCAAATCGCCACTGAGACGGCTCTTAATAAAAAAGGCTTGAGTCCAGGCGGCTATTTGCCAAAAGATAAAGCCGGCTAAATAAAAAAAGCTGGCGCGAAACTTAAATACTTCCGCAAAAGCCTCTTTAATATTATCCAGCAAATCAAAAAATCGGGCGTAAAAAGCAGAATAAGCCATAAACTCTAAAATTATAATAACCAGTCCTAAAACAAGGCCTGACAAGCGTATTTTAACATATTTTATAATAATATAAAATAAGCTATAATAATAGTATTATGGACAAAAAATTTATTGCGCGTATTTTTAAGTACGCTTTAGAAACAGAAGCAACGATTCTTTCCCTAGAAAATGTTTCTCGGGATATTTCCGTTCGCTATTTGCTGCCCGACGGCGAAAGTCGGATTTTGAAATTGCCGAAAAAAGTCGAACAAGACTGGGGCGAAGGCCTCCGTCAATTATTAAAATTGCCTTCAGGGGAACTGGTTAACAAAAAATACTGTAAATTAGATAATTCCGGTACGCGCCTGAATTTTCTACTTACTATTTCCCCTTCTAGAGACGGCGAGCGCATTATTATTAAAATAATTCCTAAAAACAAGCAGGTTTTGCGCCTTAACCAGCTTGGCCTAGAAAGAATTCCGCTTAGAGCTTTGCGGGCGGCCTTAAAAAAACGCTCTGGCCTTATTTTAGTTACCTCTCCGGATAACCAGGGTCGTAGTACTACCTTAGCCGCCCTAGCTAAAGAACTAGATAAGCCCGACATCAGTACTTATTGGCTTGGCTCGACTCCGGAATCTGAATTTGCTAATATCACTACTCTCGCCGATAATGATAATAATTGGGAGAAGGTCCTGCGCCTTGATTCTGAAGTAATTATTAATGAAATTCGTTCAATTAAAAATCTCGCCACCGCCATTCACGCTGCCTCTACCGGGCGTTTAGTAATCGCCGCCTTAAAAGCCGATTCAGTCTGGCAAGGGCTCGAAACGATTCTTAAAGCCCCCGGGGCCGTCAGATTAAAAAGCCAAGCGCTCGCTCTGATTATGAACCAGCGTCTAGTGGCTTTAAAAAGATCAACGCTAACTTCTCAAGCTTCTAAAAAACCGACTCGCCAAATAATCGGCTTATTTGAGACTTTAGCGCTGTCTGCTTCCCTGCGTAATGCTATTAACTCTGGCCGCCAGGCGAAAAATAAACAATCTTTTTGGACCGACTTAGCCGCCTTGGCTCGCCAAAATGATTATTTTTCTCTGAAAGACGACTACCGCCAAAAAAAGAAAAACGGCCTGCTGTAAATTATTGCTAATTATGAAAATAACCTGCGTCATCCCCGCTTACAACGAAACGGAAAAGATTACTACAGTGATTACTAATCTCCGTTCTTTAGTTGATGAAATTATTGTCGTTGATGATGCCTCGATTGATGATACTTCCCTATTAGCCGGCCAAGCCGGCGCCTATGTTGTTCGTCATATTATTAATCGCGGCCAAGGAGCGGCGCTTAGAACCGGAACGGCTTTAGCCTTAGAAAGAGGAGCGGATATAATTATTCATTTTGACGCCGACGATCAATTTCAAGCTAGCGATATTCCAGCCATGATCAAGCCGATTTTAGATGGGCAAGCCGACGCTGTTTTAGGCTCGCGCTTTTTAGGAGTCGAATCCAATCTTCCGACTATTAAGAAAAATCTGATAATGCCTGTAGCCCGCTTAATCAATCGCCTCTTCTTCGGAATACGCCTCAGCGATCCGCAAAGCGGCTTTAGGGCCCTGAGTCGCAAAAGCGCCTCATCTCTACATATTGAAAATGATGGCATGGCTCATTGTACCGAAATAATTTATAAATTATTTAAAAATAAAAATAGGGTCATCGAAGTACCAATTAAAGTCACTTATCATGAGTATGGTCAAAAATTTTCAGGCGGACTAAAAATAATCAAAGACTTAATTATCCAAAAATTAATCAATTAATTCTATGCTGCAGCAAATCATCGCTATTATAATCATTGCTTTTTTTGTTTTTAGATTATTTGGGCAAAAACGCCGTAAAACTATCGGCGGCAGTGAATTCGCCCTCTGGTTAGTTTTTTGGTTGCTGGCTCTCGGGGCGATAATCTTTATCAGACAAATCGATGTTTTCGTCGCCTACCTCGGTTTTTCCGGAGCGGCGATTAATTTCTTGGTCTACTTCGCGATTCTGGCTCTTCTCTACCAGGTTTTTCGCATGCGCCTGAAAATTGCCAAACTGGATAAAAGCATCAGCGAACTTAACCAAGCTCTGACCCTAAAAAAATAAGTTTTGCTTTCATGAAAATAGCTTGTCTTGTCTGCGCTTATCCGCCTTACGCCGGCGGAATCGGCAATAGCGCCCGACAAATCAACGAACTACTCGGGGAGAAACACGATATTTCCGTTTTTACCCCCTTTACTACAAAACCTTGGCTACGCTACGGCCACGGGGCTTTTATGCCGCAGTTGCTGTGGAAATTAAAAGACTTTGATTGCCTTTATCTGCATTATCCTTTTTTTGGAACAGCTGAAATAGTCTGGCTTTTTAAATTGTTTAACCCTCAAAAAAAATTGATTATCCATTATCACATGGATGTAAAACATTCTAGTTGGCTAACTTCTCTGCTTAGTTTACCGAGCAAGATAATTCTGAATTCCCTTTTAAAACAAGCCGAAATAATTGTCAGCGCTAGTCTTGATTATATTAAATCAAGCCAAATAAAAAATTATTACGAAAAAAAATCAACTAAATTTCGGGAAATTCCCTTTGCCGTTGATACTAAAAAATTACAGCCGAAATTAATTAATCGTCCGATGGAAAATAAAGTACTAGCCAGAGCCCAAAAAATCGTTCATTATGTTAACGATAAATTTATTAAAAAAAATATCGTTAATCTAATCTTTATTGGTGGGCTAGACCAGGCGCACTATTTTAAAGGGATAGACGTCTTATTTGAAGCACTCTTTCTAAGCACTCATAAAAATTGGCGCCTTAAAATAATTGGAGACGGCGATAGGCGCTTTGCTTATGAAGAAAAGTCTAGACGCCTACTCCTGAATGATAAAATTGAATTTACTGGCCGGCTAAGCGACGCCGATTTGCTTCGTTCCCTGCAAAACGCCGATTTATTGATCCTGCCTTCTATTAATAATAACGAGGCTTTCGGCATTGTCTTAATAGAAGCGCTGGCTTGCGGCGTGCCCGTTTTAGCATCCGACTTGCCCGGGGTTAGGAAAGTTTTTGAAGAAGGAGAGCAAGGGCTACTCGCTAAACCAAATGACGCTCAAGATTTAAAAAATAAACTAGAGCTTGTTTTAACAGATGAGCCAATGCGCCGACAGATGGCCATTAAGGCTAGGAGCTTGGCTGAGGAAAAATATAATTTAGAGCTCATGAAAACACGTTTAGAAAATTTATTAAAGTCATGAAAATCGCTATTTTAAACAATTTATATTATCCTTTCAATCGCGGCGGTGCCGAAAGCGTTATCCGAGAAATGGTTAGTAATTTTAAAAGAAACGGCCATGAAGTTTTCTTAATTACCACTAAACCGGGAAATGAAAAAACTCCTGAAAATAATGAAGATAAAATTTATTATCTTAACTCGGCTTATTATGATTTAGCTAAAAAAACGCTAGTTAGTAAATTACTTTGGCAGGCTCTAAATCTTTTTAGCAGTAATCAGGTAAATAAAATTAAAACTATTCTAAAAACGGAAAAGCCAGATTTAATTATGACTCATAATTTAATGGGGCTAAGCTTTAAAACGCCACTACTTATAAAAAAACTAGGTATAAAACACGAACACTATCTCCATGATATTCAACTCCTACACCCATCGGGCCTAATGATTTTTGGAAAAGAAAGAATTTTAAATAACATTTTCTCAAAATCATACCAATTTTTTACCCGCCGCTTTTTTAACGCTATTGAAAAAGTAGTCTCCCCTTCTCGATGGCTAGCTAATCTGCATCTTGAAAAAGGTTTTTTTAGAAAAGAAAATATTTCCGTTAAACCTTTAGTTGATAAAATAACCGTTGCAGAAAATTATTTAGACGAAGCGCTGAGAGAAAAAAATTGCTTTCTTTTCGTCGGCCAAATCGAAAGCCATAAAGGCATAATTCTCTTAATAGAAGCTTTTAAAAAAGCTTTAACTGCTAATCCAGAAATAAGTTTAATTATTATCGGCGACGGGAGGCTACTTGAAAACGCAAAAAAAATGGCCCAAGATTTTTCGCAAATTAAATTCCTCGGCCGTCTCAACTCTGAGGAGGTAGCGCGAGAAATGAAAAAAAGCGCTTATTTAATAATCCCTTCGCTTTGTTACGAGAACTCGCCGATGACAATTTACGAAGCTCATAATAATAATTTACCGATAATCGCCGCTAATATCGGCGGCATACCGGAAGCGCTTAAAGAAACTGATATTTTATTTAAGCCTGGAGATGAAAATGACTTAACTCAGAAGATACTTTCTAAACTTAAATAATTACTGTTTTTAAATTAAAAAACTAAAAGCTGGGCAAGGGCCCAGCTTTTTATAGGGAATAATATCTAATTAATAATTACATCGCCCTGAAACCGTGTAGTTTTTTATTGGCTTCAATATCAAAAATAGTTTTCTTTAAACCGTTTTCTAAAGTCACGACCGGCATCCAGCCCAAATCGCTTTTAGCCTGACGAATATCAGGCAGGACTAATTCCGAAACGAAAAGCGGACTATCAACATGCTTAATGGTTGACTGTGAGCCGGTTTGCTTAATTATGATGCCGACTAAATCAGCCAGTTTTATATCAACATCGGAACCGATATTAATCGGTCCGGGCAAATTACTAGCCATCATCTTAAAAACGGCGTCTAAAGCATCTTCAATATAACAGAAAGAGGAAGCAAAATCTTCTCGTCCCGGAATAATAATTTCTTTATTTTCTAAAGCGTCATTAATAAAGTCGGGAATCATTTGATCATCATTTTGTTCCATGCGGGGTCCGTAAATACGGAACAGGCGGATTATTTTCGTATCGAGATTATAGATATCTCGGTAATTGGCGACGATAGTTTCTGCAAAACGCTTACCCTCGTCGTAAGCGCTGCGCTTAGAAAGATGGTCAACCGCTCCCATTTCCTTTTCAGAAAATTTTAAATCAGGCTCATCGCCGTGGCGGGCGCCGTAAACCACCGAAGAAGAAAACTGCAAAAATTTCGCCTGATACTGCCGCGCCATTTCCAATAAATTCATCACCACAACTGAATTAGCCTTAATAATATCGAGGCGATTATCTAAAAAGGTGCGCGGCGACATCGGGCAAGCCAGATTATAGATTTCCTGGATACCTTGGAATTCAATTTTAAATTTCTTTAAAGCCGGATCAACGTCTAAATCAAGCGGCTGGCTCAAATCATGATTAATGAAAACAAAATCCGGATTGGCCAGAAGATGATCAATATTCTTTTCGCTGCCGGAAATAAAATCGTCGACACAAATGACTTTACAGGTTTTAACCAGCTCGTCGCAAAGATGCGAACCGATAAACCCCGCTCCGCCGGCGACTAAGACATTTTTCTTATCAAAAATGATTTGCTTCGGCATAAATATCTAAATTATTTATTATTTATCTTTATTATACCAGGATTAACTCCGCCGGCAAAACCCGCCTCCCAAGCATAAAACGATTCCATTAAATTCCCTAAACGATCAAATACTCTCACATGCGGGGTCGCTCCTGGGTTAACGCCGAGGATTATTTCACTCATGCCGTCGTTATTTAAATCTCCGGCCGTTACTCTAATCCCGCCTTGCCAATTTTTACCATAAGCTAAAAATTGTTTCTGAAGCTGGCCGTAGTTATTAAATATTTTAACTTGTGGGTCTCTGCCTGGACCGGGAGCAATAATAATTTCATCTTTATTATTATCACGCCGACCGTCTAAATTCGCCACGGCGACATTAACTCCGCCGCGAAAAGATTTTTCATAAACTAAAAATACCCCGATTAATTTCCCTTCGCGACTAAATATCTTTACCTGCGGCTCTTGTCCGCTGCCATAAGCAACTACTATCTTATCATCGCCATTACCTTCTAAATCACCGACCGACAAGCTTAAAGAGCCGGAATAATTACGCGCTCCGGCAAAAAACTGGCGAAGCAAATTACCGCGCGTATCAAAAATTCTCACTTGTGAATCACCGGCTGAAGCTGCCGTGACTATTATTTCAGCAGTCTTACCGGAGCGAAGATTCGCTATAGCAATATTAGCTCCGCCGCGAAAACTGGACGGGAAAGCGGCAAATTTCCTAATTAATTTCCCTGCTTGATTAAATATTTTAACGTCGCCTCCTTCACCAGGGGCGCTGCCGACTACTAACTCTTCATGCCCATCGCCATCAATATCGCCGATGGCTAAGCTAGAACCGGCCGCGATTTTTTCCTCTAAAGACAAATCTTTAATGAAATCACCGCCAGCCGCTGTTAGTTTAATATTCTTATCTCCCTTAACCGGCATTAGTATCAAACGACCTAGGCGGCTAAAAAGCTTTTCCTTAGCCATTAAAACCGCTTGAGCGACGTTCAAGCGCCCCGAACCAACTTTGCCTAGGTATTCTGGATTAAGACGGTCGATATTGTCGCTAGACTGCAGCAAAATATCAATAATTTCTTGACGATTTAATTCGGGGTTAGCTTGGGCAATTAAGGCTAGAGCAGCTGAGACAAGCGGGGCGGCCATCGAAGTTCCCGACCAAAAACCATCGTAATATTGTTTATCCAAATTACCTAGTGGGCTAACGGTACTAAAAAAACTAATGCCTGGCGCCGCAATATCGATGCACCGAGAACCGTAACTGGAAAAACTAGCTTTTTGATCAAGCGCATCGGTCGCGATTACTCCGATAACCATATTTTCCCCATTAACTCCATCATAGCAGGCAGGATAAATAGGCGTTTCATCAGTATTATAAGCTTGTCCAGCGCTTTGTTCATTTCCGGCCGCCGCAACGACAATTACTCCCGCTTTATAAGCCCTCATGATGGCTTCTTGAACCGCCTGACTATAGTTAAAGTTAACAAAACTTAAGTTAATAATATCCGCTCCATTATTGGCAGCGTAATCAATCGCTCTAATTACATCGCTGATTTTTCCTTCCCCTTTTTCATTTAAGACGCGCAGCGGCATAATTTTAGCGCGCCAAGTTACGCCGGCCACTCCTTGGCCATTATTGCCACGAGCGGCGATAATGCCCGCGACCATAGTTCCATGAGAAACGCCCGACTCCGTCCAGCCATCAGATAGTTTCGGAGCTGGATCGGGTCGATTAATCACAAAATCCCAACCATTAAAATCATCGATAAAACCATTCCTATCATCATCTTTCTCATTACCCTTGATCTCGCGGTTATTGACCCAGATATTATCCCTTAAGTCAGGATGATTAATATCTACTCCGGAATCAATCACGGCGATAATTATATCCGGACTTTCCGACAAGCTTTCCCAAGCGCTATCGGCTTTTATTTTCGCTAAATACCACTGATTATTATAATACGGATCGTTGGGCGAAATAATAGCCAAAACCGGCTCGGCTAAAGCGAGAAAAACTAACAAAAAAGATGTTATGATTCTTTTCATATAACATCTCTATAATAACACAAATGGCAATCTTTTTACAGACCACTTTTAAGTGGTCTTTTCCAGTTCTCTTAAAGTTTCTTGAGCGCATTTACGCCAGCTAAACTGGCGGCTTTTTTCTAACCCTTTCGTTTTTAACTCCTGGCGCAAATCCTGATCGGTAATTACGCGAAACATCGCTCTAGCAATATCATTCTTATCATTCTGATCAAAATACGAGACGGCCTCGCCAGCCACTTCTCTTAACACCGGCAAATCAGAAGCAATAGTCGGCAAACCGCAAGCCATCGACTCTAGAATCGGAATACCAAACCCTTCGTGCTTAGTCGGAAAAACGAAAGCGCTCGCCCCATTATAAATATAAGGTAAATCCTCTTCATCAACCCAGCCGGGGATTAAAACATCATTATTCAAATCAAATTCTTCAATAATATATTTTACTTCATCAAAACCAAAACTAGCATTACCTATCAAAACGAGCTTTTCTTTAATTTCTGGGTGAGCATCGCGCAGCAAAGCTAAGGCTTCAATTAAGGTCGGAGTATTTTTCTTTTTTTCCAGCCGTCCCACATAAAGAAAATAGGGCTTAGTTAAGCTATACTTTTTCAAAATAGCGGCAATTTTCTCTTCATCGTTTATCGGCCGATAAGATTCATTATTATAACCATTATGGACTACGGTTATTTTTTGCTCTTGAGCTTTTGGACAAAGCTGTAGTATTTCCCGCTTGGTAAACTCGGAAACAGTAATTATCTTCTGCGCCCAGCGCACGGCAAAATTAGTTGACCAAAAAAGATAGTCAACCGAATCGGCTTGATACTTCCCAAGCGTCATCAGCTTAACTAAAAAATTAATTAAAGTCCGCAAACCAAATTTAGTAGATTTTAATTTTTGAGAAAAATATAAATTCTTTTCTCTAAAAAAAGCGACGTCATGGATAGTATTGACTGTTCGGCGCGGGCTAAATAGAGGCAAAGTATGCGCCGGGACGAATAAAACATCCGGCCGGCGAATCAGCATTTCTAAAGATAAGCGCCCCAAGGTCCAGAAAGAATTAAAGGGCCAGTTTAAATACTTAAAGATGAACTTAGGATTATCTTTAACTGCTTCAATTAGTTCCGGCGTCGCCGGAGCATTCAAATAAAGCCAATAAGTATTTTCCTTATCGATAGCGGCTAAATTCTTGATAAGATAAAAGGAGTACCATTCAGTACCGGTTTTACGTTGCCTGTTAGCGCGTGAAGCGTCGATGCCAATTATCATAAACAAAAAAATTCCCGAAGCTAACTTCAGGAATTATTTACTTGGTAGCTAAAATGCTACGCTTATATGAATCTAAATTATCTAAAGCGGTGCCTGTTCCCTTGGCAACACAGAGCATTGCCTCGTCGGCAATATAGGCAGGAACGCCAGTCGTTCGAGAAATCAACTGGTCGATATTGCGCAGCAGCGCGCTGCCGCCAGTTAAAACTATTCCTTTATCCATAATATCGGCGGCAAGCTCAGGAGGAGTTTTTTGGAGAACTTTTTTAGCGGCCGAAATAATTGCCTCCAGTTCATTTTGGATTGCCTCAGTCACGTCATCGCTGGATACAGTAATGCTGCGCGGCAAGCCAGTAACAATATCGCGGCCGCGAATTTCCATATGCAATTTGTCTTCAATATATAAAGCCGAACCGATATTAATTTTTATTTCCTCAGCGGTAATTTCTCCAATCGCTAAATTATATTTTTTACGGACATATTCCAAAATAGCGGCGTCAAATTTGTTGCCGCCGACTCTAACTGAAGT
Organism: uncultured Gammaproteobacteria bacterium; assembly: GCA_964587195.1. Taxonomy (GTDB): domain Bacteria; phylum Patescibacteriota; class Patescibacteriia; order Patescibacteriales; family UBA12465; genus UBA12465. The sequence goes on from CAZPKN010000019.1 coordinate 13,146, forward strand.
AGAAGCGACTACTCCGCCCAAAGAGATAACCGCCATTTCCGCCGTTCCGCCGCCAATGTCAACTACCATATGCCCAGTGGCCGAACCGATAGGAATATCTGCTCCAATGGCCGCCGCGACCGGTTCTTTAATAATGTAGGCGGCTTTAGCGCCAGCGGCAATCGTCGCTTCAATAACCGCTCGTCTTTCCGTCGAAGAAATTCCCGCGGGAACCGAAACCATTACTTCCGGGCGAAATAAACGTATGCCCCCTAAAGTTTTATTGATAAAATAACGAATCATCGCTTCCGTTGCTTTATAGTCAGCAATTACTCCGTCTTTAAGCGGACGAACGGCCATAATCGTATCCGGAGTGCGGCCTATCATATCCTTAGCCTCATTACCGACTGCTAAGATTTTTTTATCAGAAAGCGAAACCGCCACGACGCTCGGCTCGTTGATAACGATACCGCGTTTCGGTAAATAAACTAAAGTATAAGTTGTGCCGAGATCTATCCCGATTCTTTTGATAAACATAATAAAATCTGACTAATCTATCTTAGTATCTTTAAGCCCTTTAGTCAAACTGCCGTCTACTCCAAATAATCACGGTCATCGTCAACCGCGTCTTCGTCTTTAGATTTATTAGCAATAATCTTAATGACTTTTTCGGCAAATTCAAAGGTATCGAAATCTTCTTTGAAGAAAACGTAATCAGCGCCGATTTCTAATGAACGGCTGCGGCTGTCTTCATCGCTTAAATCGGTAAAAATAAAAATCTCTTTTTCGCCCAGCTCCTCGTCACTCTTGATTCTCTTAACTAATTCGAAACCGTCTATCTTAGGCAAGATTAAGTCCAAAACTAAATAACTAGGATTAAATTCTTTAATGGTCGTGAGCAGCTCTTCAATGTCTTCATCCGCTTCGCTGACTTCGACTTCTAGATCGGCAGCGACAAATTGCGACTCTAGGCCATACAGTAAATTAGCATCATCTTCGACAATAAAAATTTTATTGTTTTTCATAAAAATATTATAAATTTTTTAACTTCTGCCACCAAGCTGGGTTATTTTTATACCATTCCACCGTTAATTTTAAACCGGATTCAAACTTAATTTGCGGCGACCAACCTAAATCACGCTGAGCTTTCGAAAAATCAATTGCGTAACGGAAGTCATGTCCTAACCTATCCTTAACATATTCTATCATGTCCGGCCCTGCTCCCATAATATCCAAAATCTCGTTAGTAATTTCTAAATTACTTTTTTCATTTCCGCCCCCCAAGCAGTAGGTCTCGCCAATTTTTCCTTTTTTAATAACCGCTTCGACGCCACGATTATGGTCATCAACATGTATCCAATCACGGATATTCTGGCCATTACCATAAACCGGAACTTTTTTTCCTTCGATTAGATTAGTAATAAACAAAGGAATTAATTTTTCCGGATACTGATATGGTCCGTAGTTATTAGAGCAATTAGAAATGGTAATCGGTAGGCCATGAACATGAAAATAAGCGCGGACCAGATGATCAGAGGCCGCTTTAGAGGCGCTGTATGGAGAACGCGGATCATATGGAGTTTCTTCAGTAAATTTATCATCATCCGGGCCCAAGCTGCCAAAGACTTCATCAGTTGAAATATGATGAAAACGGACATTACCATTATTCTTAGCGGCCTCAAGCAGTATTCTCGTGCCTTCAACATTAGTATGAATAAAATCGGCGCTATTTTTTATCGACCTATCGACATGGCTTTCGGCCGCAAAATGAACAATTAAATCAACGCCCTTAACAGCCTCGTTAACCGCCACTTCATCAGTGATGTCGCCCTTAATAAATTTATAGCGAGAATCGCCTTCTAAATCGCTTAAATTATCGGGATTGCCGGCATAGGTTAAAGCATCGAAATTAATAATTTCGTCAGCGGGATTATTTTTTAACCAATAATGGATGAAGTTAGAGCCAATAAATCCGGCTCCGCCCGTCACTAATATCTTCATAAAACTAACAAATTAATTTTTTAATTTCTCTAAAATCTGGTCCGCTTCTCCGCTCTGGTAATCACGGCCTGACCAAAGAGGTAGTCCATCCCCGGCTACTCTAGGAATAATATGAAAATGTAAATGTGGAACAATTTGACCGGCAACGGCGTCATTATTAGTGATAACATTATAGCCCTCTACCTGAAGATTGTCTTTAAGCAAGCCACCGATTCTTTTAACTGTCTGAATAAGGGCCGTTAAATCTTCAGGATTAATTTCTTCTAAATTCTGAAAGTGTTTTTTAGGAATAACGAGAACATGACCCGGGTGAACTGGCTTAATGTCTAAAAAGGCTAAAGTTTTTTCATCTTCAAATATTTTATGAGACGGAATTTCGCCGCTGATAATTTTACAAAATATACACATAGAAATAATTGATTAATCTATCTTATAAGGGCTATTCTCGTCGTTTTCCCATCTAATTTCATCAATTTCTTCCTGTTTCCCGACTCCTTTATATAATTTATCAGCAAAATTAATCGAAGTCGCTGGTCCGGCCGATACGCATTTGTAGCCATGGACAACGCCAGGCGGAACTACTACCGTACAAGGATAGCTTTCACCGACTATTAGTTCGAGTTTTTCTCCTTTGGTTGAAGACCCTTCCCGCCTATCCCAAAGATACAATTTAAAATCACCGGGGCCGGGAAAAATAAAATAATCAGTTTGATAGACATGCTCATGCG
>CAZPKN010000020.1:0-15681 GCA_964587195.1 uncultured Gammaproteobacteria bacterium
AGATGGAATTAGATATAAGCCAGCTTCCGGTATAGTTCTCGGCAGCCCCTTAGTCGTTCTTTTTTCCAATCTCTATCTAACAGATTTTGACTATAAGTATCAAGATAAGGCCAAGTTTTATATTAGAGTGGGGGACGATATCGCTATTTTAGATAATGATTTTAGTAAATTACAGGAATTATCAGAAGAGATGTTTAAAGACTTACAGGCTTTATCAGTCGAGATAAATAAGGATAAGCTATTTTGTGGTCCAGCCCAAGATCAACACTCATATCTCGGTTACGATTTTAAAAAGGGGAGTATTAGTTTAACGCATAACTACGTTAATCGTCTTCTGGCTGACTGGCAGAGGATTCTTCGTTATCGTAATTTGCCAGAGCCGGCGAAAGATAAATTATTTCGTAGCCTAATGTTTAGGCCGGAGAGTAATTTTAATGAGCAGTTCAAGCACATCGTTCGGGGAAAATCGCAAATAAATAATGGTGAACAAATTAGAAGGTTGTCTGAAGATTTTTTTAAGATCATGACTAAATTTTTTTATAATAAGTATTCAAATCGTTATCGTCGCTTATTGAAGGACAAGTTGGCAACTTATCAATTAAAATCTCTATATCAGTTATATAAAGAATTTCACTATGAAAGACCTTGAAGAACAAATTTCTTTGATTAATGAAAATAGAAAGAGGCGGGACCAATGTTATGCTCGAGATGAGTTTAGGCGCCATCTTCGTTTTATCGGTCGTTTTTTGCGTCGCAACAAAACCCTAGCCGTTTCTGCCGGTTTATTGATTTTTTCCCAAGGGGCGATTGAGGTCTTGTTAATTTTTGTTAGTAAAAATAGATTATTATCTTCTAGTGCCACTGCGACGGGTGATTTTTTTTGGTGGTTTGTCGCTTTAGCTGCCCTGACTTTTATTCTCAGTTCTTTCTTTTCAATTAAACAAGAAAAAACTTTAGTTGTTTTGCTTATTAATGATCTGAGAAGAAAGATATTTAAAAGCTATTTGAATAAACCACTTGATCACATGAATACCGAAGGGAAGGCGGGGCTGATTGCCAAAATCTCTTATCATCTCCCCTTGGTATCCATGGGCGTTTCTAGTTCCTTCTTTGGAATAGTACGCTGGTTTATGTATTTTCCGATTATTTTAGTAATCAGCTATTTTTTAGAAATTAATGCTTGGCTGGCGGCAGCAGTTTTTATTGGCCTGTCTATTGTAATTGCTGGTTCAACCTATTTTTTAGTACGTCACTACGTTTCCAAAGAAGTGACTTTCTATTCGCAGATTATCAGGCATATTGATACCAGTTTAACCGAAAAACATTTCTTTAAAAATTTTCGACTAGAAAAGACGGCTCTTAAGAAGCTAGATGATTTAGTAGCACTTGATTCAGTTTTTCGGGTGCGGCGTGATTTGTGGTTTAAAATGGGCTTTAAGGTGATGTTTATTATTTTCTTATTGGGGGCGATGCTTGGGCAGATTTTTTATGGAAACATTCTTTCTCAGATTAATCTAATTAGCCCAAACTTAAAATTCCTTTACTTACTCCTGGCTATTTATTTTTCACGTCTAGCTTATGAATCTCTTCAGATTGGTTTATATTTTTTTCCGGCTAAGCTTGGCTTAGCTCTAACTAATATCAGAACGGGAAAAACTTCTAGGTCGGAAGATAGACTAAGGATAAAATCATCACTGGCTCTTTACTCTCAAAAAACGAAACTTTTTCAAGAAGGGAAATATTATAATAAAGCATCTTGGGAGTTTAATGTCTCCGGCAGATATTTAATTAAAGGTCCAGCTTGTTCGGGTAAAACAGCCCTAGCTAAAATATTGGCTGGTCGGGGAACATATAATTTAAAAGCCCTTAAGTTCAGATTAGACGGCGAGCGATTAGACTATCAAGGTTATTGCCAGTTGTTCAGTAATTTTTATTTTTTTGACCCAGGGTTTTATTCAGAAAAGAATTTGTTAGAATTAATGGCTGGCGCTAGTCGCGATGATATTAGCTCGGAGCTCGTCTCGACCGTTATGGAAACAGCCGCTGCGCACCCTCTTTTATCAAAACTAATATCTTCGAGTAGTAATTTTGGGTCTTCGGCTAAGGGTTTATGGGCCAAGCCTTCTTCGGCCTTTGCTTTACACGCCTTAACTTGTCTGGTCAAAAAACCAGATTTAGTGATTATTGATAATTTTTGGGCAGACATCGATTACCCAGAAATAAAAGAAGCTGTAAAAATACTAGATAAGCATTTGCCGGACTCTATCATTGTTTTATTTTCGCGCAGTGATAGCGACCTGTTAAACTATCAAAAAATTTATGATTTGGACTAGGATTTTTAATAAAAATAAAAGCGTTACCGACAGACTGCTAATCATTCTCCCGGCGGCGGTTATTTTTGCTCTGATTATTTTTCTGATATTATTTACAACCAAGGAATTACTTCATCAGAAAGAGATTAAATTTTATCCAGAAAAAACTATTAGTATTAATGAGTCATTTTCTGGCAAGCTGCATTTTAATGACATCCTTGGTCTTGATAATTTTTCAGAATTAATCATCTCCGGTATAAACGGAGCTAAAGATAAGATAGAGATAGCAATGTACTCTATGGATAGTGTCGATATTAGAGACGCCCTATTTAAAGCGGCTGAGCGCGGTGTTCAAGTTAATTTGGTTTTTAGCGATAAACATCAAATTAGTCTGCAACGTTTTTTTGAAAATGCTCCTGGCGGTTTTCAGATTGTCTATGTTGGCAAATCAGCTGACCAGGTTTATATGCATCATAAGTTTTTGATTGTCGATAGGGGATTAGATGGCCAGAAGCTGTTCTTTGGTTCTTATAATTTTACCGATATTCAAGGAAAGTTTGATCCCAGTTTCATTTTAGAAACAGACCGTCCAGAAGTGGTGAGTATTTTTGGCGAAGAGTTAGATCGTTTGTCTAATCTTGATTCCTGGACTAATAAGCGCCACAACTCATATAACCCCTTTGCGGCCCTGATAAACTACCCCGAAGGTTATTTAGAGATTTGGTTTACCCCGGAATCAGAGATTAATAGCTTGAAGACAAGGATGATGACAGCTATTAATAGGGCCCAGGAAGAGATTAAGGCTTTAATTTGGCATTTAACCGATAGAGATATCGCCGCAACCTTTGTGGCGACCGCTAAAAGATTGCCGACTATAATTGTGGCGGATGATTTTAATTTCTTTTTGTCTGAATCAATGTTGCCAGTTATGTTGGCTCAGAAGAACCGGCAAGACTTGGAAAATCTAGAAATTATCCAGGATACTAAAAGAAGCGCCGAGGTGGCAAAGATATTAAAAGATGATTCTTTAAATTCCTTTTTACATCACCATACTTTATTAATTGATAATAATTTAGTAGTTTTCGGTACTAATAATTGGAGCTTCGGTGGCTTTAAACAAAACGACGAATCCGTTATGATTTCCAATATTCCTTGGTTAGTTGAGGGATTCCTAAACTCATTTAAGCACAATTATCAAGCTGCTAACTAGTTTTAAGGGATAATATTAGCGAGCGGGTGTTTTTGGCGAACTAATGACAAAAATATAAAATTAGGATAAGATATAGAAAATTAAATAAATTATGAATAATCAGCAGGTTTTAATTGCCGCCGCTTGGCCCTATGCCAACGGCTCGCTACATCTCGGTCACGTGGCCGGTCTTTTAGGAGCAGATATTCTAGCTCGCTATTTTCGCTTACGCGGAGCTAACGTTTTATACGTCTCAGGCAGCGATTGTCATGGAACCCCAATCGTTTTAGAAGCGGATCGTCTTAAAACAACCCCCGGAGAAATTGCTGCTAAGTATCATGAGGAATTTACTAATACCTTAGTTAAAGGCCTAAACTTTTCTTATGATAACTATACGACTACTTTAACCGATAATCATAAAAAAGTTGTTCAAGAATTATTTTTAAAATTATACGAAGCGGGAAATATTTATAAGAAAACAGAAGAGCTTCCGTATTGTGAAAAATGCGCTCGCTTTTTACCGGATAGATATATAGAGGGCGAGTGCCCGATTTGTCATTTTACTTCTGCACGCGGCGATCAGTGTGATAATTGCGGGAACTTAATGGATACTAAAAAACTTATTAATCCGAAATGTAAAATTTGTGGAAGTTCTCCGGAGTGGCTCGAGTCGGAACATTTTTTCTTAAAACTAACCGCCTTTGAGGAGCAGTTAAAGACCTGGGTTAAGAATAGCGAAGGTTGGCGTCTAAATGCTAAAAATTTTACTACTGAATTTTTAAACCAAGGGCTCTTGGATAGAGCAATTACTCGTGATACGGAATGGGGCATCGACATACCCTTGCCAGGATATGAAGGCAAGCGTATTTATGTTTGGTTTGAGGCAGTGTGTGGTTATTTGTCTGCCAGTAAAGAATGGGCACAAAAATCTAATCAGCCTGAAGCTTGGCGTAATTTTTGGGAAAACAAAGAAGCGATCCATTACTATGTTCATGGGAAAGACAATATTCCTTTTCATTCAATTATTTGGCCAGCTATTCTTTTGGGCCATGGAAACTTACATCTACCAGATAGAATTGTTTCCTCTGAGTACCTAACATTATCCAAGAAACAATTTTCTAAAAGTCGGCGCTGGGCAGTTTGGCTTCCAGATTTTTTAGCTGGTTTTGATTATGAAACGCTGCGTTATTATTTAGTTATTAATGGGGCTGAAACTTCAGATGCAGATTTTTCTTGGAGTGAATTTGCTACTCGGACTAATAGCGAATTAATAGGGACTTTTGGAAATTTTGTTCATCGGGTTTTATCATTTATATCCAAGAATTATCCAGATGGCGTTGAAGTTTCAAGCTCACTAAGTGGTCATGCTCAAGAATTTCTAAAGTTAGCTGAAGATACTTTCTCTATCGCTGGAGCCGCTATTGAGGCGGGAAAATTCCGAGAAGCTCTTAGGGCAATTTTTAAACTAGTTGAAGAAGGGAATAGATATATTAACGACTCGGCTCCCTGGAAAACTATTAAAACCGATGCCAAGCAAGCAGCTGCTGATTTGGCGGTTGCTGCTCAAGCAATCAAGGCGCTGGCAATTTTGATTACCCCCTTCTTGCCGTCTAGCGCTGCTAAAATTTCTCAGACCTTAGGGGTCGACAATAGCGCTACTGAATGGGCCTATCCTCAAATAACGACTATCTTGGTAACTAATCCCGAACCTCTCTATAGACGAATTGAAGAAGAGGAAATAAGCAGGCAAGAAAGTCTGCTTGGAACTTAAATTTATTATTAGCCAAAAAACATATAAAAATCGGACTGAAAAGCCCGATTTTTTGTGTATTGACAAAAATCTAATTTATTGATAAGTTAGAGGTCGCTAATATTTGTCATTTAACATTAAAAAACCGCCAAAGGAGGGGTGGACAATATGAAGAGAATCGTTTCTATATCAGCAAAAAATGGCCATCAGTTTTTAGGGGCCCTTAATCGTATTATTTTAGGAAAAAATTTATCAGAATTATTTTCGTTTATCCGTATCGGTGAAGAATTGCATTTCATTGACATGAGTGGTCCGGACTTAGTTCGGAGTACAAAATATGCCTTAGCCGATGCAGCCTCAAATATCGAAATCTTTTTGGACCTGCGCCTGCTCGGAAATAGTGAGGAAGTCGAAGATATTGTGAAAAAGTATTTCGCTCCTGGGATAATATCCGTAAGTTCAGCTTGCAGCGTGGAAACAATTATCGCCTTACGACGCCTTTTGCCGAAGACTAAACTGGCCATGGTCAGTTTGCTGTCAGACTTCAGTCCCGAGGAATGCATTGACAGATTCAGCCTTCTTCCGGAAGAGAAGATTTTTATGGAATACGATGCGCTGAGAAATTCATATCAAAAAAGGGCTTCCGGTCATCTCAATCCTGAGCCATTCGACATGATCGTTTGTGCGCCTCATCAATTGAGGTATCTGCAAGAAAACATTGTCAATTGCTTATTTATCGTTGAGGGTGAAAAAACAGCAGAAACCACCGGGGCTTACCAGGTAATGAGATTTAAAAATTTCCAGAAAATGTCATTTGCCAAAGAGCCCGTAGTCGGCTGAAAAATTGTCTCTATAAAGTGCTAGAAATAGTGCTTTTTTTATTTTCTCAAGACGTGATACAATATAATTATAATGATAATTGGCTATGTTTTGGCAGTATCTAAAATTTATTTTACTAGCGCCTGGTATTATTGTTCATGAATTAGCCCATGCCTTTTTTTGTGTCTTATTTAGAATCAAGATATACAGAATAAATCTACTGCGTTATGATGCTGTCGCTGGTTATGTTATTCATGCCGAGCCGCAGCGTTTTCTGCCGGCTTTATTTATTTCTTTTGGTCCTTTAATTATTAATTCAGTTTTGGCGCTTTGGTTATTTACAAAAGTGGAGCTAGTTTATGCTTGGCCGATATTGCTATATCTATGGTTAGGAATAACCTTAGGTCTGCAAGCAATTCCTTCAACAGGAGACGCTAAAGCTTTACTTAATAATGCTAATCATAATTTTTGGCGCAACCCGCTCGTTATTGTTTTTTATCCCCTTGTTTTAGTTCTCTATATTCTTAATTTTTTAAAGCGCCTATTTATTGATTTTATTTTTGTCATCTTCCTTTTCTACATTGCCCAGGCCTATGGCCAGAATTGGTTTTGACAGAAGATATTTTTTTTACTATAGTACTAGGGCAAAAGATATTAGGAGAGGTGCCAGAGCGGTTTAATGGAACAGTCTTGCCCGCCAGAGGCGGGTCCGCCTCCGGCGGAAAAACTGAATTAACATGCCAAGTGTTTATGTGTTAATAAATAAAGATAATAAAATTTACATCGGATCTTCTCGTGAAGATAACCCGAATACTAGATTATTATCCCATAATTCAGGTAAGACTAGGTCTACTAAAAATGGTAGACCGTGGAGAGTATTATTCTTTGAACAATTAGAAAATTATACCTTGGCCAGAAAGCGAGAATTATTCTTGAAGTCTGGTCAGGGTAGAAAATATATCAAGGAGAGGTGCCAGAGCGGTTTAATGGAACAGTCTTGAAAACTGTCGTCGGTGAAAGCCGACCCAGGGTTCGAATCCCTGCCTCTCCGCGACCAAAGTAAAAACACCCGAAAGGGTGTTTTTACTTCTTAAAACTTTTGTATTCTCAAGTCTCTAAAATAATGCTAAAATATTCTAACTTATTATTAAATTATAATTTTATGAAATTATTAAATAAAGTCGCTATTGTTACCGGCGCGAAACAAGGAATAGGAAAGGGAATTGCTCTCGCTCTTGCTAAAGAAGGGGCTAAGGTTATTGTTTCGGATATTAATTTAGAAGAGAGCCAGTTAGTTGTTGATGAAATAGTAGCAGCTGGCGGACAGGCAGCCGCTATTAAATGCGATGTTTCAAGTCGCACAGAAGTTGACGCAATGATTTTAAAGGCTAAAGAAGAATTTGGTTCTTTGGATATTCTGGTCAATAACGCCGGCATATTTCCATTTATTTCTTTAGAAAAAATGTCGGAAAGCGATTGGGATAGAGTGATGGATATTAATATGAAGGGGGTTTTCTTTACTTGCCAAGAAGCCTTGAAAGTTATGCCCGACGGGGGCCGTATCGTTAACATCTCTTCAATTGCCTCCTTGGTTGGTTTTTCTGGGCTAACCCATTACTGCACTTCAAAGGGGGCTCTAAATGCTTTTACTCGCGCCCTAGCGCTTGAAACCGCTCCACGCATGATAACGGTTAATAATGTTGCTCCGGGCGCCATTGAAACTCCGGGAGCAACCGGTGCTCAAGATGAAGAAATGAAAAAACAAACGATAGCAGCCATTCCTTTATCGCGCTATGGCACGGCCGATGATATTGCTCAAGCGGTCGTTTATTTAGCTTCTGAAGGGGCTAGCTATGTTACCGGGCAAACAATTGTCGTTGACGGCGGCTGGACTTTACGTTAATATTCGCTTTTAGTTTTTTAAAAAAGTCGGAATTATTTCCGGCTTTTTTGTTTAGTTTAACATATCAAAATTTTTATCAGTTTAATTTTGAGATAAAATAAAATTTATAAAAAAATTAAATAAATTTAAATATTTATTGAATTTGTGTTATACTAAATTTGTAATACAAACTAAATAAAAAATTATGAAAAAATTTACAACCATTTTGGTTTTTGGAGTGCTTTTTCTGTTGACAGCGGTCAACTTTGTTAAAGCGGATCCTAGTAAGCCAACTATTAACTCTTTTTCTGTGCCTAGAACTTCTTCTTCTTCAACGGTTCCGGTAAGTATCAGTGCTTCATCTAGCGCAGCAATTACTGGCTATTTGCTAAGCGAATCAGCTGAAGCTCCTGTTTTGGGAGATGAAAATTGGCAGGGGTCTGCTCCGACGGAGTATACTTTTTCTAGCGTAAACGGGACAACTTTATCCGCTTGGGAACAGAAGGCTACCTCAACTCAATGGATGGCCTTAACTGGCTCAGCTGATGGTAGTAGATTAGCAGCAGTAGAAAATGGTGGCTATATTTATACCTCTTCTGATGGCGGCGAAACGTGGATTCAGAGGACCAAAGCTGGTTCAAGGAGTTGGAAAGATATTACTTCTTCGGCAGACGGCATGAAGTTAGCTGCCACAGCTGGTGCTGGCTATATTTATACCTCTTCTGATGGCGGCGAAACGTGGACCCAGAGAACCGAAGCTGGCTTTAAAAATTGGGGAATAATTACTTCTTCAGCTGATGGTATAAAATTAGTCATGGCTGCACCTCTTGGCAATATTCATACCTCTAACGATGGTGGTGAAACTTGGGTTGAAAGAATATTTGATAGTAATAGAGGTTGGAAAGAAATTACCTCTTCAGCTGATGGTATGAAATTAGCCGCTTTAGCCAGTAGTGATATTTATACATCTTCTGATGGTGGAGAAAACTGGATTAAGAGACCAAGTTTTGGTCTTATGTCTTTAGACTCAATCGCTTATTCAGCTGATGGCTCAAGATTAGTAGTTACCCAAAGTCAGGGGTCTGTTTATATTTCTGATGACGGTGGAGAAACTTGGCTTGCTAGTGGAGAAACTAGATATTTAGGCCCAATAGCTATTTCTGGCGATGGAGAAGTTATCGTGGTTGGCGGCAGAGTAGACTCCAGCTATATGTATATTTCTATTTCTACTGATGGCGGGGATACTTGGACAACAAGAGAAGAAGAAGGAGGAATTCCTTGGAGTTTGTTATTTATTTCTCAAGATGGGCATAAAGTCATGGCGGCAATCAAGTATGATCCACATTTTATTTATATGTCTGAGCGAGGTAATAGTTTGCATGCTTGGGTAAAAGATGCTAATGACCAGATATCCTCTTTAACAACAAAATCTTTTGCTACTGTGCTAATTGATGAAAATGCGCCAGCTATAACATCATTTACTGCTCCAGAAAACTCCGATTCTTTAGTTATTGATATAGAAATAAATGCTGAGGATGATAATCAGGTTACTGGATATATGATTACCGAATCAGCAGAAGCCCCTGCTTTAGATGATGAAAATTGGTCCTTTGTAAATCCAGCTGTTTGGATTTTAGAATCTGGTACTCCTATGGGGACAAGAACTCTATACGCTTGGGTAAAAGACGGAATTAATATCTCTACACAAGCAACTAGTACTATAGCAGTAGACTTATTACCAGTTGTAGATTCTTTTAGTATCCCAGCTTCTTCCACCTCCCTAACTGTGCCAGTTAGCTTAACCGCTTCTGATGATGGTTCAATAACTGGTTATATGTTAACTGAAAATGCTGATAGGCCCGAAGCTGACGCTTCTGGATGGCTAAGCTCAATTCCAACTAGTTATACTTTCCCAGCAGTTAAAGCCTCGCTTCCAAATAATTGGAATCAGCGTATTGTTGATGAAGATGCTTGGTGGACGTCAATTGCCGCTTCAAATGATGGTAATAAAATAGTAGCGGCCTCTTATGGAGGAAATGAGGCACAAGATGGTTATATATACACATCAACTAATAGTGGGTTAGATTGGACAGCAAGAACTAGCGTTGGTAGAAAAAATTGGACCGCGATCACCTCTTCAGCTGATGGTAGTAAATTAGCGGCAGCTGGTATGGAACCCATAACAAATTATGGTTATATCTACACCTCAACTAACAGTGGCCACACGTGGACTAAGAGGACTAGCGCTGGTAATCGTACTTGGACTGCTATTGCCTCTTCGGATAATGGTGATAAATTAGTCGCTACCGCCTATACCCTAGATAGTAATAATGATTATGAGGAAGTTTATCATCTGCTTACTTCTACTAATGGAGGCAAAAATTGGACAGAAAGAAATGTTGGCGCTTCATATTACTGGACTTCGGTTACTTCTTCATCTAATGGCAATAAATTAGCGGCTGTTGGTTATTATCGTGACCCAGAAAATAGTGATTTAACTTATCATCTATTCACCTCAACTAATAGTGGTTCTTCCTGGACAGAGAGAGGGGTGGCAGAGTCATGTAACTGGACAACAGTTACTTCTTCGGCTGATGGTAATAAATTAGTAGCTTTGTGTGCAAGTCCTGATAACTATGGTGACGAAGATGATGGTAATAATTTTGTTTTAATATCAAATAACGGTGGAGCAACTTGGACATCAAAATTGACTGAAGGCACTAAGTATCTCACTGGAGCTACTATCTCAGATGATGGTAGCAGAATAGTGGTTGGAGGACACTATGAGCCTGAAGAAGGGATGTTTTTTAGTAACATGTATATTTCTAGTGATGGTGGGGAAAATTGGACGGAAATAACTAACGCTGGAAATTACCGGTGGCAATCATTTGCCTCTTCAGCTGATGGTAATAAAATAATTGTTGGCACTTTTCTTGATTCTATACATACCTCTGAATTAGGCAACGGTCTATATGCCTGGGTTAAAGATAGTGCTGGGCAAGTTTCTAGCATGACTAAAAGCAGTTTATCAGCCATTGATTTATCGCCGGTGGTGATGCGCGTTTCTTCAGAATCATCAAATCTTGAAATGTCTCGTGATATGATTTTTGTTCCAACGACTATTAATATTGATGATGAAAACAACCAAGCTACTTTAGATTTGTCTTTAATCGCTTCAAGTAGTGATTCCATGGTAACAGCTGATATCGTTCAAGATATGACAATAAATGTTTCTGATAAGATAAAGTTAGAAATGTTTGCCAGCACTACTATCTCAACCTCTGACCCATCTTGGCAGGCCACTTTACATCTACCGCAAAAAAAAGATGCTGGTAGCATTAATCTAACTGCTAAAAGTGTTCTTAAAGCTTTTGAAATAGGCGATCCTGATCGAGACTTAATATTTAATAAAGCGGCTAGAATAACTTTATTTGGTGAAGCTAATAAATTAGTGGGTTATAAAAATGCTGCTGGCGAATTTTTTGAAATAGATACTGTTTGTGAGACTGACAATCAATTAACTGGTGACGCCTTACCTGCTGGCGGTGATTGTATGATAAATATTGGCAGTGATTTAATTATTTGGACTAAACACTTTTCCGAATATATAATTTATACAGAAGGGTCATCATCCCCAGCTCCTAGTAATTCTAGTTCACTAATGGTCGTTAGCAACTGCTCAGATGTTGTTTATGATGAGTGGCAAGACACTTGTATTGCCGGAAAACAATTCCGTAATGTGTTAAGCAAGTCTCCGAATAACTGCTCTCTAACTGCTGCCCAGAGAGAAGCTAGTGAAAGATCTTGTGGCGAGTCAACAGCAGTAGAAACTAGCAAAATAGATGATAACTATCAAGAAGAGATAAAATCAGTATATAATTATGAAAAGAGCCTGGTAACATCTATTAATAAAAATCTTTCTAACCGTTTAGCGGGCAGAATTCTCTTACAAGTTGAAGAACGTGGTCAAGCTTGGTATGTTGAGCCAACTAGTAATCAGAAGTATTTTATGGGGAGGGCTGCTGATGCTTTTAGCTTGATGCGTAATCTTGGTCTCGGAATAAGTGAAAAAGATTTTGCAAACTTTGAGAAAAATGGAGTTCCTAGTCGTTTATCTGGTAAAATAATTCTGAGAGTAAAAAATAACGGTGAAGCATATTATATTAATCCTACGGATTTAAAAATGCATTATTTAGGTCGTCCTGACGACGCTCTGAGAATAATGAGGGAATTAGCTTTAGGAATTTCTAATGAAAACATTAGACAAATAGAAGTTGCTGAAATCAAATAAACTCTAAAGTTTGTTATTAAAAGCCGTTTTAAAAACGGCTTTTTTAATACTTAAGAACCGCTATCATATTCTATATCATACTAAAAACTGGTATAATAAAAAGGTGTTTTAAGGCTTATGGTTAATATTGAAGCAGAATGGAAAACAGTTTTGAGTGATTATTTTGAAAAACCAGAATTTACTAGACTGGCCGATTTTGTGCGCCAGGAATATGTATCAAAAAAAGTTTATCCGTGCCCTGAAGATATTTTTCGCGCTTTTGAGCTTACGCCTTTTTCTAAAGTGAGGGTCGTCATTCTCGGCCAAGATCCTTATCATAATCCCGGTCAGGCGCATGGACTATGTTTTTCTGTTCCCGAAAAAATTGCCTTGCCGCCGTCTTTAAAGAATATTTATAAAGAAATAGAAACTGATTGCGGTATATCCAAAAATAATTCTTCTGGCGATTTATCCTCTTGGGCTAATCAAGGAGTTTTTCTGCTTAATGCGATTTTAAGCGTTGTCGCTAACCGACCGACTTCCCATCGTGGCCAGGGCTGGGAAGATTTTACCGATGAGATTATTAAGACCTTATCTGATAAAAAAGAGAATTTGATTTTTATGCTTTGGGGTAATTATGCTCGGAGTAAGAAAAAATTAATTGATAATCAGAAGCATTTAATTTTAGAAGCTCCGCACCCTTCGCCGTTATCGGCGTACAATGGCTTTTTTGGCTGCCGACATTTTTCAAAATGTAATCAAAAGTTAGTTGAGTTAGGAGAGGAAATTATCAATTGGTAATTAATTAATCCGCCTAAGGCGGATAAGCAAACAATATGTCTAAAGTAATGTCTCAAGTTTTAGAGCCAGGAGAAAAAATAATCTGGGAAGGGAATATTAGTCGAATTTTAATTGGTTTTCAGATTTTTATTACCCTAATTATTTTAACTTTTTTAGCAATATTTTTTAGGCCATTGACGCAGAGCCTGCTCTTTGTTTTAGTTTCTCTGAGCGCTCTTTATTTCGCTTATCAGTTAATCCAAAAATTTATTTTAACTGACAGGCGCTTGCTAATTAGAACTGGCTTAATCGGGGCTGATTTTCGCTCTATTTATTTTACCGAAGTTCGCTCAGCCGACGTTAGAGTTGATTTAATTGATAAAATTTTTAACATCGGAACCCTAAGTGTGAATATCGGTTTAGTCGCCTCCAGTGGAACAACTAATAAATCAACGGCGGTTTCTCATATTATTCTGCCGCATCTTGAAAATCCTTATTTTGTTTATCAAAAATTTCAAGAAACTCTAAATTCTCATAAAGAGCGTCTATATTCTGGTAAGAAATAACCTTATGAATAAGAAAACTATTTTAGTAGCCACCGCTAACCGTGGCAAGGCAAATGAAATCCGCCGCATTTTTTCGGAGACGGATTTTGATGTTAAATTTTTGTTTGATTTTGAAGACGATATCAAAGGTTTTGATGTCCTAGAGAATGCCAAGAGTTTTGAAGGTAACGCTTTGATTAAGGCGATAATTTTTGGTGAGCGCTTGGGTTTACTTACACTAGCTGATGACAGCGGAATATGCGTTGATTTTCTAGATAGTCGACCGGGAGTATATTCAGCGCGTTATGCTAAAAAAGGAGATGATAAAGCTAATTACGAAAAACTTCTGTCAGAATTAAAGGATGTTCCAGCTGAGCAACGCGGCGCCCACTATCATTGCAGTGTGGCAATTTATAATCCTGCTGACAAGTTTGTTGAAACAGTCGAAGGGCGCTGGGAAGGACGGATAGGTTTTGAGCCGCATGGCGATAAAAGCTTTGGCTATGCGCCCATTTTTCTGCCGGCCGATTTTTCCTATAATAAAACTGCCGCCGAGTTTAATCATGAGGAGCTTATAGGTATCAATCATCGCGGCCAGGCTTTTAGGAAGGCAATAGATATTTTAAAGGAGATTCTTTAATAACAATTATTCAGCTTTACTTTTTCTGAATAAATGTTAATATTTGATTATAAAAATTAGTACATTAATTTAAGAAAATTGCCCGCAGGAGGGGGTTGGTCATATGGTATTAACATATTGTACTATTTGCCGGCGGATCAGAATTGATGCCGTCGAAGCAAGGGAAATTGAAGCTTTTTTTCATGAAGCAGAAGCTTCAGAAAAAGAAGATTTACTAGAAATCATCAATGAGACAGAGGACGAGAAGGAGCTTAGCTATATCTCCGAATCCTTAGATTTGCAAACTAGACAATGTATTACCGTGCCGGAAGATTTTAAAGGCGAGGCTTGGGTTAAGCTCAGTGACCAAGAATGGGGAGTTATCCAGACAATTTTAAATTCCCCTAGTCTTTTATATCTTGTCGAAAACTATGCCGATTACCCAGTAATTTGCCCCGAGTGTTTAGCTGCTAAAGAGTTTAAGGAGGTCGCTGGGATGAATTAAAATTTATTATTAGAAGGTTATAAACCTTCTTTTTATTTATCAGAAAATAGGTTAAAATTATAAGGCAAAGACTTATAAGTTAATGAGATAATAGCAGGTTTTAGATGTATTTAATAATTTTATGAAAACTAAAAATCCAGTTATCTTAATAATCCGCGACGGCTGGGGCTATAGCCCTAAGTCCGCCGGTAATTTTATTAAAGAGGCTAATACGCCTAATGAAGATTGGTATTTAAAAAACTACCCCCATGGCTTATTAGAGGCGAGCGGCGAAGCGGTTGGGCTAGAGCAAGGCTATCAGGGAAATTCCGAAGTCGGCCATTTAACGCTTGGTGCCGGACGCATTATTTTTCAAGCGCTGGCGCAGATTAATAAAGCCATTAAAGATAAATCATTTTTTAAGAATAAGGCTTTTTTAAGTGTGATTGAAAAATGTAAACAGAATAAAACCAATCTCCATTTAATCGGCTTACTTCAGACTCAAGGTGTTCATTCTCATCTTAACCATCTCTTGGCCCTTTTAGAATTATGTCGCCGTGAAAAATTTAAGAAGGTTTTAATCCATGTTATTACTGATGGGCGCGATGCTCCGACGACCGAAAGCTTAAAACATCTCCAAGCGCTTAATAAAAAAATTAAAGAGCTAGGCTTTGGTAAAATCACGACCGTTTCCGGGCGCTATTTTGCGATGGACAGAGACAATCGCTGGCAGAGGACAGAAGCTGCTTATAAATCAATCGCGCTTGGCGAGGCGCCTGAATTTACAGAAGCAATGAAATACATTAAAAAGAGTCACCAAGAGGGAATAACTGATGAATTTATTAAGCCGGCGAAGCTAGAGGGCTATAATGGATTTCAAAAAAATGATGGGCTTATTTTCTTTAACTTTAGAACTGATAGACCCCGCCAGCTAACGAAAGCGATTATCGATAAAAAATTCTCTGGTTTTAAGCGAGCGTTTATTCCTGTAAATATGGCGACTATGACGCAATACTATGAACCATTGCCAG
>CAZPKN010000021.1:0-13119 GCA_964587195.1 uncultured Gammaproteobacteria bacterium
TGAGCCAATTATGGCTTTAATAACTAAAGCGCTTAAAGAAGGGCTAGAAACATCGACTAACGGCACTAGTAGTGGAGTGAGCGGCTCCTGGGATGATACCGGAGAGTCTGAGGGCGAGCAAAGCGTAGGCGGAGCTTTAGAAAACAAGAATTTAAATGTTAATACTAATATTCAAAAAATAGCGACAATTAATAGAATCTATAGTACGGGTAATAATGATTATATAGAGCTATATAATCCGACTGATTATGATTTTGATTTAGCCGAGGGTAAATATCGCTTAGAAAAATCGAAGACCGCCGAAGATCCGGGACTAATAGTTAGAATCGGTAATACTGCCGATGGAGCTTACCCCGGCGGGACGATAATTAAAGCTCATGATACTTATTTAATAGTGTCCGATAAGGCTTCGGCATATTTCTTAAGCCAGGCCGATGCTATAGTTAGTCGGTCGGAATTCTCTTGGCCAGGCGACGGCTACACGATTTATTTGGGGATAGGGGCGATTAGCTCCAGCCAGGATCCGGATATTTTAGAAGCAGTCGGCCTCGGCTCGCGCGCGACTTATTTTCAAGGCAGCGCTCCGGCGCCGGAAATAAAAGATAACTATGTCTTAAAAAGAATAAAATCTAGCGGTAATAATCATCAAGATTTTGCTTTGATAAAATCAGCTGATCCGAGTATTAACTGGGAAGAAATCAACAACGAATTAATTAGTAATAATACTAACAATAATGCCAATAATAATACGAATATTACTTCGAATAATACGACTAGTTCCAGCTCCTCAACGACGACAACTAACACTGTCATAAATAACGCTACTTCTAGTAATGCTACATCAACCGATACTCATCAAACCGCGACTACAACCGCTACTAGCTCTACTCAAGCAGCGACTAGTTCCGATGATATTGTAGAAAATGAGACTAATGCTCTTATCTTAATTAATAAAATTTATAGTACCGGTAATACCGACTGGATAGAACTCTATAATCCGAGCAATCAAGATTTAGATTTAGCGTTATTTGGCTATCGACTAGAAAAAACTAAAACCGCTCAAGATCCAGCTTTAATGATGCGAATCGGCTCGTCTTCCGATGGTTTGTATCCCGGCGGAACGATAATTAAAGCGTTAGGAACATATTTAATAGTCTCAGATGATGCTAGCGATTATTATCAAAGCCAAGCTGATGCAATTGCGACTAGAACGGAATTTTCTTGGTTTAATCATGGTTATACTTTTTATCTAGGACGCGACGCCATTAGCTCTAGTACTGACCCAGATATTATTGATTATGTCGGCATAGGGGCGGATGCGACTTATTGGCAAGGAAATGCTCCAACGCCCGGGATAGTTGATAATTATATTCTAAGCAGGGTAGCAACCAGCTCTCATAATAATCTCGATTTTTCCTTAATCCGTTCAACTGAGCCGGGTATTGATTGGGGAGGCGCACCATTAGTTCAGAGCAGTTCTAATTCTATTTATACTTTTTCCGAAGAGTCTTACGATATTTTTCCTCGCCCAGAAACAATTACTTCTCCGGGCATAAAATATCTCTGGCATTTTGATGATTGTTACGGAAATTCAGCTATCTCTTCTATTAGTTCAACTTCTTTAACCGCTACCGGCAATTGGCTGCCGGGAAAATTTGCTTGCGCTAAACATAATGGTTATGTACAAGGAAAAGTCAGCGCGGTTTTAGAAGAAGCGATTGATTTGAATAATTTTTCACTTAGTTTTTGGTTTAAACAAACAACCGACTATCCTCGACTGAGTTTAACTCTGGCTGATGATGAAGATAATTTAGTTAACCTTACTTTAGAAAACGGCCTCATTCAAGTCGAAGGGCTGGCTACGCCTAATTGGCGAACCTATCTCGATTTTCCTTTTGATCATGAGTGGCGCCAAGTAACCTTGGTAGTCAACCGTGATGAAGGATATTGGGGAATTTATTTAGACGGTGAGTTAAAATATTTAGTTAATACTTATAAACTGCTCAGCGAGTTTAGCTATCTGGAAATCGGCGGAAATAATTGGGATTACGGTCTAGACGAACTCGCTATTTGGGACAGATCATTATCGGAAGAGGAAATAGTTTATCTGCGAGAAAGCGAGAAGCCTTTTGCTCCCTTAAAAATTCCACCGCCCCAGGAAAAAGCTATTTTAAAGCATTTTTGGAACTTTAACGAAGCGATCGGAACAAGCAGCCAAGATTTAATTAGCGGATTAAACTTTTCTTTAAATAGCCATAACTGGTTTAGTACAAGCTTAACTAATAGCTATTTATTATCAAGCTATGGCGAATCGTTTGGAGTCCCGCTACCGACTATTAAAGCGCCCGATTTGTCGGTTACTATGCGTTGGCGCGTTCCTGACATTACTAATGATAATCGCTTCCGCTTGTCGCTTAAAGATGTCAGTGGCCTCAATGCTTTCTCGCTGATTACCAGCATCTTTAATCCGCGCTATTATCTAAACGGCGGGCAGGGATATTTTAATTATGTTCCAGATATTGCTATGCCACGCGATACCGATTGGCATGATATAGCCCTGGTTTATGATTCTTATCGCTATCAGCTTAGTTATTATATAGACGGTATCCTGACAGGCACGGCTGAATATATTTGGCCAGGACCGGCACCACTCATAAATTATCTGGAAATATTTCCGGAGAATTGGGCGACAGAAATAGATGATTTAGGTCTCTGGGCCGGGGCTTTAAGCGCCCGCCAAGTAATGGAAATATCAGCTAATAATTAAGGAAAAAAGCCGCTACCCAGCGGCTTTTTACTTGATTTATTTTTAATTTTCTTGTACTCTTATAATGTTATTAAGGTAAGCGGGCAATCGCTCTTTTTTATAGCTCAGCTTAGAAAAAGGGAGGAAAGTCCGGACTTCAGGCTTATTAATAAGTCAAATGATAGTGGGTAACACCCACCGTCCGCTTCGGCGGATAGGGCCAGTGCCACAGAGACAATACTAATCTTAAATTTTTTAAGATGAAAGGTGAAAAGAAATTGGGTGTTTCTTCGGAAGCGACCAGTTTCGGCCTCCGGTGACGGAGATGCCGCGGTAAACCCTATCAGAAGCAAGAGCAAACTCCGGTCGCTTAGAGACCGGAAGACAAGTAGCTCGCTCGAGCTCCTTAGCAATAAGGGGCCTAGATAAATGATTGCTAGAACAGAATCCGGCTTATAGCTGCCCTGGTAACAAAACTTTTAAACAATATATGAAAAAAATTGAAACCCTTTTTTCGGTGCTCTTAATCCCACTGGATTTTATTTTGCTAATCGCCGCCGGTATCTCTGCTTACCAGTTGCGTTTTTCTGATTGGTGGTCCAGTTGGCGGCCGATTATTTTCGATTTGCCTTTTGAAGAGTATTGGCATTCACTTTTATTCATTGCCGCCCTTTGGTTGGTTATTTTTGCCATGACGGGACTTTATAACATCCGTAGCGCCCGTAAAATCGCCCAGGAGATTAACAAGATTTTTTTAGCTTGTGCGGCGGGGCTGGCTTTAATTGCTATTATTATCTTTTTTAGGCGAGACCTGTTCGACTCGCGTTTTATTGTTTTAACCGGAACAGTTTTTGCTTTTTTCTATTTATCCATAGCCCATGCTTTTATGCGCTGGTTGCAGCGTCGCTTATACCGTTATGGCATCGGCGTTCATAAAGTTATTTTAGTCGGGAATTCTAAAACAACCGATAATTTAATCGCTGAATTTTCTTCTAATAAAAAAGCGGGGTTTGAAGTTGTTAAACGAGTTAGGGATTTTTCTCTAGAAACCGCCCAAGAACTAACGGAATTTATTACTAATCGCCATATCGATGAGATAATCCAGAGTGATCCGAATATGAGTAAAGTAGAAACTTTGCGTCTTTATGATTTCGCCAATGATAATCATATTACTTTCCGCTATGTGGCTGATTTATTAGAGGTTAAAGTTTTAAGAACCGAGGTCTCCGAAATTATTGGTGTTCCTATCGTTGAAGTCAAGCGAACGACTTTAGACGGCTGGGGTAGGGTATTCAAGCGTTTATTCGATATTGTCGGCTCAACTTTTTTAATTATCCTCTTGTCGCCAATCATTATTTTAACCATGATAGCGATTAAACTTGATTCGCGCGGCCCCTTGTTTTTCTTCCGCCGTGATGACGGCCAGCCGGTCTATCGCATCGGCCAAGGCGGCCAACCTTTCCGTTATTTTAAATTCCGCTCCATGATTCCTAACTCCGATAGCATGCGTTATAAAGAGCTAGCTGACAGGAATCTGCGTAGTGAAGGCCCATTAGTTAAAATTAAAGATGATCCGCGCGTCACTCGCGTCGGGCGCCTTATCAGACGCTGGTCTATAGATGAATTGCCGGAATTATTTTTAGTTTTTATGGGGCGAATGAGTTTAGTCGGACCACGCCCACACTTACCCGAAGAAGTCGCTAAATATGAAAATTATCATCGTAAAACTTTAACGGTTAAACCAGGGATTACCGGCTTGGCTCAAGTTTCCGGGCGCAGTGACTTATTGTTTGAAGAGGAAGCTAAATTGGATATTTACTACATCGAAAATTGGTCGACACTGCTTGATTTGTCCATTCTTTTCAGGACGCCTTTGGCCGTTTTTAAACACAGACAAGCTGAATAAACTATAAGAATAATATCATGAAAGTTGCTTTAATCCATGATCATTTAGCTCAAGATGGCGGGGCGGAAAAAGTCCTGAAGGTTTTTGCTGATATGTTTGAAGAGGCGCCGATTTATACGCTGCTTTATGAAAAGAAACATGTTGATAAATATTTTAAGAATAGGCGCATCGATACCTCGATAATTCAAAAACTGCCAGGCGGAGTAAAACACTATCAATGGTATTTGCCGTTTATGCCGATGGCGGTTGAATTTTACGATTTATCAAACTACAATTTAGTTATTTCTGATACCAGCTCGTTTGCCAAAGGAGTAATTACTAAGCCAGAGTGCCTTCATATTTGCTACTGCCATACTCCGACTAGATATCTCTGGAGCGATACCCACCAATATATCAATGAATTAAAGTATAATAAATGGTTAAAGAAAATTATTGGCTTGATTTTGAATCGCGTTCGCCTTTGGGATAGACTGGCGGCCGATAGGGTCGATTTATTTATTGCCAATTCAAAAACCGTCCAAGAAAGAATCACTAAATATTACCGCCGCGATTCAGTAGTAATTTATCCGCCGGTTGAAACCCATAAATTTACCGTTCGTGATTTATCCGGACAAGTAGAGGGTGATAAATACTTCTTAGCCGGTTGCCGTTTGGCGCCCTATAAAAGAATCGATTTAGTTATTGAGGCTTTTAAGATTTTAGGGCCAGATTATAAATTGAAAATATTTGGCGATGGAGTTGATTTAGAGCGCTTAAAGATAATTGCTGCGAGTGCTTCTAATATTGAGTTTCTCGGCCGGGTGAGCGAAGAAGAAAAAGTTAAATTATTTGAAAACGCCCAAGCTTATCTTCATCCTCAAGAAGAGGATTTTGGAATAGCGGCCGTTGAAGCGATGGCGGCTGGCCGACCGGTTATTGCATATCGCAAAGGGGGCGCTACGGAAACAGTGATTGCTGGTGAAACCGGCCTTTTCTTTGACGAGCAGCGAGCGACGGCTTTAGCGGCGGTTATCCGTCAATTTAAAGCGACTGAATTTAATCCGGAAAAAATAAAGTCTCATGCCGAGCAGTTTTCAGTTGCTAATTTTACCAGACAAATTAGAGAGTTCATCGCCAGCCATAAAAAATAAAGAGTTTGATATATGCGCATCGGGGTCGACATTCGCGTTTTAATGGATAAATATTATAGCGGCGTATCACAGTACACCGCTAATTTATTACAGGCAATTTTAGAAATAGATAAAGAGAGCGAGTATAAATTGTTTTATAATTCTTGGCGCGATCAGTTGGCGCGCTTAAAAATTTGGGAAAGAAGTAATGCTAAGTTATATTTTTCTCGTTATCCTAATAAGATTTTTAATTATCTCTTGCAGCAAATAATTGCTAAGCCAAAGATTGATAAATTTGTTGGCGGAACGGATATTTTTTGGTCCCCGCATTTTAACTTTACTCGATTAAGCAAAGAAACTAAAAAAATAATTACTGTTCATGATTTATCATTTTTAAGATATCCTGAATTTTTTAGTTTTCGTAAAAATTTTTGGCACCGCGCTTTAAGAATAAAAAAAACTTTGAAAAATGCCGATGTTATCATAACTATTTCCGCTAATACTAAAAATGATTTAGTTGAGCTTTTAGGGATTCCCGAAGATAAAATAGTTGTTATTTATTCCGGTAATAACGAGGTTTTAAATAACAGCTCTGAAGCCGATAGACTAGGCTATCTTAAGGAGAAAAAGTTAAACGACAAGTTTATCCTTTATTTAGGGACCATAGAGCCGCGCAAGAATTTGGTCGGCTTAATTCAAGCTTATAATATATTTAGAGACGATAATCCGGAGTTAGCCAGCTATAAGTTGGTTTTAGCCGGAGCTAAGGGCTGGAAAAATAAAGAGATATACAGCACTGCCAAGCTTTCACCTTATAAAAATGATATTATTTTCTTAGGCTACGTAGATGAGCGCGCGCAAGAAATTTTATATAAATCAGCTAGCTTGTTTGTATTTCCGTCTTTTTATGAAGGGTTTGGTTTTCCGCCCCTGGAAGCAATGTCGGCCGGTTTACCGGTAATTTGTTCTAGTGTTTCTAGCTTACCGGAAGTTGTTGCCGGTGCAGCGGTCTTAATAGACCCTTTTAATCATCATCAAATTGCGAGTGCTATTAAAGAAGTTTTAAGCGATGAAAAGCTAAGAGAAAATTTAAAATCCAAAGGCCTCGTCCGGGCTCAAGAATTTTCTTGGGAAAAAACAGCCCGCGCTTATTTAGAAGTTTTTAAGAGTATTAGTAAATGAAAAAAATAACTAAAAAAAATATATCAGCCGGTACGGCGAAAGCGAAGAAAAAAGTTTTAGTCGCGATGTCTGGCGGAGTTGATTCTAGCGTGGCGGCTAAGTTATTGAAAAATCAGGGCTATGATGTTTCCGGAGTTTTTTTACATTTCTGGAAAGACGAGTCGGCTGGCGCTAAAGCCGAGAATCGCTGCTGTTCTTTAGAATCGCTTTTAGACGCTAAGGCCGTCGCCGCTAAAATAGGAATTCCTCTCTATACTTTTAATTTCTCTAATCAGTTTAAAGAAGCAGTTGTTGATAATTTTTTAAATGAATACCAAAACGGACGGACGCCTAATCCTTGCGTGGTTTGTAATAAAAAAATAAAAATTGGCTTACTGCTTAAGCAGGCCCGGGCGCTTGGCTTCGATTATATCGCGACCGGCCATTATTTAGAAATTAAAAAAGCCGGACGCCAGTACCAGCTTTTTAAAGCAAAAGATAAGGCGAAAGACCAAACCTATTTTCTTTATACTTTCGGGCAAGATGAACTAAAACATTTACTTTTCCCACTTGGAAAATACATTAAGCCGCAAGTGAGGAAATTGGCCGAGAAATTTGGTCTAACCGTCGCCGCTAAGCCAGAGAGCCAGGATATTTGCTTCTTATCTGGCGATCATAATAATTTCTTAAAAAAATATCTAAAGTTGGTGCCCGGCGATATTAAGGTTTTAGAAACGGGCAAAAAAATCGGCGAACATCTCGGCCTACCGCTCTATACTATCGGCCAGCGCCGCGGACTGGTCGGTGGCACCGGCCCGTATTATGTCGCCAAGTTTGATTATAAAAAAAATATTCTCTACGTTGTTAAAGAATGGAACAAAGATATTCTATACCAGCCAGGGCTGATTGCTAAAAAAGTAAATTGGCTAAGCGACCAGGCACCTAAAAAAGTTATAAATTGCGAAGCAGTGATTCGGTACGGCCATAAAGCGGTTAAATGTACCGTTAAACCGAAGAATAAAACCGATTATTTAGTAGAATTTAAAACAAAACAACGAGCAGTTACTCCCGGTCAAAGCGTAGTTTTTTATGATAAAAAACAAGTATTAGGCGGGGGGATTATTGATGTGCTATAATGGTTTTTGTATTTAAAATTAATTTACAAAAATATTATGTCACAGCAACTGCCGGATGTATTTAAAAGAATCCAAGAAAGAAAAAGGGAACAACGCGATCTGAAAGCTATCTACCGCGATGTCTTAGCTTCTAATGGCAACTATCAACAAGTTGTCGAAGAGCTTGAAGCTCTAAAAATAAAGAAAAAAAAGATTCTAGCCGGAGTTCAAGCAGAATTAAAAGAAGAATTTGATAAGTTAGAAGGTTTAAAGCTTAATATTGCCGGCGATAACCAGCTTTTAAGCGATTTAGCCCTTAATCAGCTAACCAAAGGGGAGCCGATAAAGCTCGTTGATGAAAATAAAGTTGAATACGAACCAATCTTTACGGTCAGATTTAAGAAAGCTAACTAAGAATAATACCACTAATATTAAAGGAAAAATACGTCAAAACTGGCGTATTTTTAGTATTGACGTTATTTGTTATTTATGATACTATAGCATATTCGTGTAAAATGGGTGGCACGATAAAACTGTCTTTGAGGCAGTCAAGGGCGATTAAAAGCCTGGGAATACACTCAAAAATGTTCATTAAAAATTTTTATATCATGACAACAAAATCCATTCTAGTAGTTATTTTATCAGCTATTCTTGCTGGCACAATTAGCCTTGCCCTTTACATCGAAAACATAGATACGAAGGAAACGGCTATTGTTTTGTCCGTGCTAACATTCATAGCCTTAGGCTTGGTAATGAAAGATATTTTTATGAACAAGGATGAAAAATCTAAGGTCAAGGGAAATAAGAATGAGGAAGAAAAAGAAACGATTGTAAAAAATCGTTTCTCTGAAATTCTCAAATTTGGGCAAGGTCATTATCCGGAGATATCTTTGAATCTAGATGATATACTTTTTATCATCGACAACAAAAAGGATAAGGAATTAAAAAAAGAGGAAGTCAACCGATTATTGGCCTGGGGATTAGGCAATGTTAATCTTAAAGATGTTTTAGTCACTTGGGTGTCTAATGAAAAAAATCAAATAGTTTTTCATCCGAAGAGTGCTGAAATTTTAAGGTTATATGAAGAGGTATATGTCAAAAATTATGATGACAAAGTTTTAGCAGCTTTGAGTGGTTCAATTGAAAATCTTTCGCGCTTCTTGAAGAAAAAAACAACCGTAGGCGCTAAAGGAGCAAAAGAGTTGAGGGGTCTAATAACAAAAGAATGTAAAAGTTTTCCATTCACATCCCTGAATCCGGGATCCATCAATTAGCACTAAATTAATTCATGTAAAATATTAGCAGCAAACTACGGTTTGCTGCTTTTTATTTATAAAAAAATAACCTTATGGCTATTTTTTATTTGTGCCCGGAGAGGGACTTAGTCTTTTTTTAAACTTATCGTTTTTAAGAAAACATCAACATTTTTGGAAATTCTTATATTATATCTTGTATTTTTAATAGTATTAATTTTGTATATTTTAGGATTTAATTTTAATTTTTTTAAAATTTCAAGAACGTCTTTAGCTAAATTAGGTATAATGGTCACAAACCCAACCATCTCGTAGCCCCTGTCTTTGTAAATAGAGCCGTCAGTTTCAAATAAACCACGTATGCAAGCTATTGAATATTTTTTGTTTTCTTTTATCCATTCAGGTATAGATATATTCTGTTTATGTTTTGATCCATTTTTTGCTTTCCAGCCCAGCAAATTTTCCCATTTATTTGAGTAACAACTGATATTACAACAATTTGATTTACACTTCACAATGGAAACTTTATTTTGTGGAAAAAGTTTTTGAATGGCGAGTTGCATCCTGCCTATCATCTTTGGGTATTTCAAATCACAAGCAACTCTTAGCCTGACCGCTCGCCCATTTGGATTAGAAAGATTTCCGTCGCCCATCGCCACGCCAATGACATAAGCAAGATTTATTTTCTCGTTATTCATTGAAATAAAAAAGTACCCGGAGAGGGACTTGAACCCTCATGGCTTTTCAGCCGCGCGATTTTGAATCGCGTTCGTCTACCAGTTCCGACACCCGGGCAAATAATACTAAGTTAATTACAAAGCCTAGTATAATAAATAATAGTTTAATTGTCAAAGATTTGTCTTTACGATATAATAGACTTATCAAAAACTTTATGGGTAAAATTATCGCTGTTGTTAACCAAAAAGGAGGTGTTGGCAAAACAACCACCTCTGTTAATTTAGCCGCCTACCTCGCTCATTTCGGGAAGGAAGTTCTTTTAGTTGATCTCGATCCGCAAGCCAATGCGACCTCAGGCTTAGGCCTCGACCATAGAGCCCTTGAGGCGGGTATTTATGAATCTTTAGTTTCCGGAAAACCAGTTCGAAATATTATTAAAAGAACCTTACAAGACAAGCTGCGCGTTGCTCCGGCGACTCTATCGCTAGCTGGCGCCGGTGTTGAAATGGTCTCTCTTGAAAACAGAGAATTTCGCCTCGGGATGATACTAGAAGATATTCGAGGTGATTTTGATTTTATTATTATCGACGGACCACCTTCTTTAGGACTTCTAACCGTTAATAGCTTGGTAGCCGCTGATGAGGTTTTAATTCCTATTCAAAGCGAATACTTCGCTCTAGAAGGCTTAAGTCAGCTTCTAGAAACAATTAGCCTTGTTCAAGGGAACTTAAAACCAGAACTCGGTATCATGGGGGCGGTAATTACCATGTTTGATAAACGTAATAAACTGTCGGAAGCGGTCATGGAAGAGCTTTATAAATTTTTTCCTAACCGTATTTTTCGTTCCGTTATTCCGCGCAGCGTTCGCTTAGCCGAAGCCCCTAGTTATGGCCGATCGATTTTGCAATATGATCCAAAGTCGCGTGGTGCGAAAGCTTATGAAAATTTAGCGCGCGAAATTCTAAGCTCACATAAATAATTAGTTATCTTAAATATATGGCACAAGGTTTAGGCCGCGGACTCGGCTCTTTAATTCCGAAAAAAACTTTAACTTACGGAAAAAATCCTTTCCACTCCGATATTGATGAAAGCGAGATGATGCTTATTGACGATGCAGATCGGATTCTTAAGATTAGCCCGGAGAGAATATCTATCAACCCTCAGCAACCCCGAACACATTTTAACGATAACGCCTTAAACGATTTAGCCGAATCAATTAAACAACACGGAATTATCTCCCCGCTCATAGTTACTAAAAAGGGAAGTGATTTTGAGTTAATCGCCGGCGAACGTCGTTTACGCGCTTCAAAATTATTAGGTCTCAAAGAAGTTCCGGTTATAGTTCGCGCTGAAAAAGAACAGAAAAAATTAGAAATAGCTTTGATTGAAAATCTCCAGCGCGAGGATTTAAATCCGCTCGAAACGGCGAGAGCTTATAAAAGACTAATTGATGAATTTAATATTACTCAGGAAGAAGCCGCTAAAAAAGTCGGCAAAGCTCGTTCCAGCGTTGCTAATGCTTTACGTCTTTTAGCCCTCCCGCTTGAAGTTCAAGAAGCTTTAGCAAGCGGCAAGATTAGTGAAGCGCATGCGAAATATCTGTTAGGGATAGAAGGGGAAGCAAAACAAATTAATTTGCTTCGTAAAATTTTGCGTCAGAATATGACTGTCGCCGATACCGACAGAGAGATAAAGCGCTTGGGCGGGACAAAAGCAGCTAAACAGAAAGATTATCTTGATAAAGCTAGAGAAGATGAACTAAGTCAATATTTAGGGGCTAAAGTGGAAATTAGGCGCCAGGGAAGAGGGGGCAAGCTAACAATAGACTTTTATTCTGAAGAAGAGCTGAGTGATTTAATAAAAAAGATTAAATAAATAACGAGCCCTATTATGGGCTCGTTTTTGTAAACTGTATCTACCGGTAGCCTATTTATGTTTTGCAAAGCCTGCCATAGAAATGATTAAAACAAAATCAATTAATCATTGGTTTATATTCATTATTTCTTCAAATTATATAAAAATTCCAATAAATAAAGAATTATTATTAAACCATTGACAAAATCCTAATTTCTTGCTATAATATAGCTATCTTTAAGGTAAATAATAGCTCAGTAAAAGCAAGGTTAAAAATAAGTAAAAACCAAGCAAAAACTAAGCTATTTAGAGTCAAAAAGATAAAAGCACCTTAAAAACAAAATTAACCCGGATATAATAACATTATTACGTTCTAATCTGAGAAGAAGGCTGCAAAATAGCTCTCATCTCCGACAAAGAACCGTTCTAATATTGTTATTTCCACAAAACAATATAATCATGAAAGCAAATCGCAAATTAGGTACTTGGAAAGCGATTGCTTTCCTGACCGTCGCATTTTCTTCTTTTTTGTTGGTCGGTTGCTCCGATGCTCCGACCGTGGAAACCGTTACCGCTACCGTTGCGGATGGAGGTAGCTCTATCCAGGCTAGTGGTAAGATCATCTCTGATGGCGGAGAAGCGATCTGGAATAAAGGATTCTGCATTAGCAGACACTCACTTCCGACCATTGCTGACACCAGATATCAGGTTGACGGCACTTCACCTATGTATTCCAACAAGATAGCCGGCTTAGACAAGAACGTAACCTATTACGTTCGCGCCTATGCAATCAATGAAATTGGCGTCGGCTACGGCGAAGTAGTGGAAGTAACCACCAGTGCCCTCCCTCTGGCTCAAACTGGAGACGCTGAAGTATTAAGCAATACTGAAGCTGTCCTCCATGCCAGTGTTGACGGCCAGAACAGTCAGACGGAAGTCTGGTTCGAAGTCTGGCGCGAAGGAGAAAGTATTAAGCGGGTAGAAGCTCAGAAAACCGGCGCCAAGTCGGTTGATGAAATATTCGCCAATGTTTCTGGACTCACCCCCGGGGAATTGTATTATTATGCCGTCAAAGTACAGAATGAAGCCGGTATCACCACTGGCGAAGCCAAAACCTTCCGCCTGTACTATGAGCAGGTTGTAGACTATGACGGAAATAAGTATTGGACGGTTAAAATCGGCGACCAGATTTGGTTAGCCGAAAATCTCCGCACCAAACATTTCCTCAATGGCGACCCTATCCCCAACATCCAACCGGATGCTGACTGGGTAGCGATGAAGTCTCCGGCCTGGTGTT
>CAZPKN010000022.1:0-12857 GCA_964587195.1 uncultured Gammaproteobacteria bacterium
AAATTGAGATAATTCAATTAAAATTCTTTTTTGTTTCCAAGACTATGGGTTTGTTTTCTTTGAGTAATGATAATCTTTTCTTAGGAATCGACATCGGGGATTCTTCCTTGAAGATGGTCGAGCTGAGGAAAAAAAATCGCAAGATATATCTATCTAATTACGCTTTTAGTGAAAATGTCAGTGAAGTTAATTTTACCAAGATAGAAGATATCGATTATTTGGCGCAAGCAATTTTAAAGGTGCGCAAAGAAGCGGGCATAGCGGCCACTAAAGTGACAGCTTCTTTGCCGACTTTTACGGTATTTTCTTCGATTATCAGTCTTTCCAACGTTGATAAAAAGAATATTGTAAATTCGATTAATGAAGAGGCAAAAAAGGTTATTCCTCTTCCGCTTGAAGAAATGATTCTTGATTGGAAAATAATTCCTGACGCTGACGGAAAAATTCCTAGCAAAGGGAGTATGCGTGTTTTTCTGACTGGATCGCCGAAAAAATTAGTTCGTAAATATATTGATGTTTTTAAGAAAGCCGGCCTGAATTTAGTTAGTTTAGAAACAGAAACTTTTTCACTCGTGCGTTCTTTAATCGGCGATGACAAGGAGACGATTATGATTACGGAAATTGGCGCCAATAGTACGGACATCTTTATTGTTAAAGAAAGCATCCCAGTTTTAAATAGAAGCTTATCAGTTTGTTCCTCGACCATTACTTCGGCTCTGTCGGAAAAATTAGGGATGACTTATGCCCAGGCGGAACAATTTAAATTCGATTTAAGCGTCGCCCTAGGGCAAGCTGATAAGGAAGAATTGCCACAGCTAGTCGCTAAAGTTATTGAGCCGATTGTCACGGAAATCCAGTATATGCTTGATTTCTTCCGTTCGCAAAACGGCGGGGAAGTAGAAAAAATTATTCTATCCGGCGGCGGATCCATGCTGCTTAATCTGCCGGAGTATTTATCGAAGCGCTTGAATATGAAAGTTATTGTCGGCGATTCTTGGAACCGGATTAACTATCCGGAAGAATTGCGCCCCGTCCTGTCTGAAGTCGGCGCTAAACTGTCGGTCGCTATCGGCTTGGCAATGCGCGAAATCCAATAGCAAGACTTTATGCTTTTTATAAAGCCCAAAAAAAAGGATAATAAAGAAATGGCTAAAAAGCTTCCGCCTCAGAATCCGAAAATATTGGAAGTTAATCTTATCAAAGGCGAGGTAAGGATTGCTTTTGATTGGCGCAAGAATATTTTTACCCTACTGATTACCCTGCTGGTGGCTGGCGCTTTTATTGCGGAAATTTATTTTGGACTTGATTTATGGGCCAAGCAGGAAGAAATTCGGGCGCAGGTCTTAGCCGATGAAATTACTCGTTTAAATGCGGACATTAAAGATACTAAAGCTAAGGCGGAAGCAGCGCTTGATTACAAAAATAAGTCAGCGGAAGTTTCCCGCTTAATTAATAACCATGTTTATTGGAGTAATTTTTTTGACTGGCTAGAAAAGAAGACCTTAAGCACGGTTAAATTTGCCGGTTTCGAAGGAACTACCGACGGCATTTATAAGCTGCAGGCAACAGCGCTTAATTATCAGGATGTTTCTTGGCAGGTGAGAGCCTTGCTGGGTGACCCGCTGGTTAAGAAGGCGAATGTCGCCGAAGTTTCTGCCGTCGAAGAAGAAGGAGAGGTTATTGATGGAGAAGTTTCTGCCGGACGCCGAGCCGTTAGTTTTTCCCTGGAGCTAGAAATTGATCCGGAGATTTTCAAAAAATAATTATGTTAACGCGCGATCAAAGAAATCAAAATTCTCTGAACTTATTCCTTAATACGTATTTTAATATTATTGTCGTTTTTATTTTGTCTTTGGTTTTAACGGCCGCGTATTTAATAATTATCCAGCCGAAATACGAAGAGACGATGCTGGCGATTCAAAATAATATCGAGCAGCAGCAGCGCCTTTTGCTGGAGCAGCAGAAAAATTTAGCCAGTTTAAAAATTATATCTGAACTGTATGCAAAAATTCCGGCGGGCGACTTAGCGAAGTTTGATAGTGTTTTGCCGAATAATTATATTAAAGAGCGCTTATTCGGCGAACTAGCGGAAATTATTAATCAAAGCGGTTTTATAGTTGAATCCATTGGCCTAGAACAAGCAGCGGCCGCAAGTGATGCAGGCGAAAGCAGTGATAAGACGGGGACTGTTCAGCTTAATTTAACTATTTCGGCGATTGATTACGCCGGCTTAAAGAGAGCTTTGCGCTTATTAGAAAATAATTTGCGTTTGTTTGATATTAAAGAAATCAGTTTTTCCGCCGATGGCAATTCAGTCGACTTAAAGCTAGCGACTTATTATTATAATAAATAAACCTGGTTAATATATGAAATCCGGCCACCGCTACATCATCCATATTCTCATCGTTTTGATTTTTGTTTCCGGCTTAGGGCTGCTTTTGTGGCGCAATGAGGTTTTTGATGTGCTGCATAATGCTTCTGGTGTTTATGATCCTAGTCTGCTGATTAATTCCTCTTTGCCGGCCGCTAAGGATTCTTTAGATACGGATATTTTTGATAACGCCAAGTTTATCGTTTTAAAGAACAATGTCTATAAGTTCGATTTTGATACGATTTGCCGCGATGTTTCCGCTCAACGGCAGTCCGGAACAACGAATGACCAGTTAACCGCGCAGGAATATGCCGCCTCGGTTGTCTGTCTGTTAGGAAATAGCGCCCCCTTTGCCGCTGCGCCGAGCGATAAAGCGCCGGCAGCGGCTCCTCCCGCCAATCGAGCACCGACTAGAAATTAATGGACTGTTAAATAATTAAAAGAATGAATAAGCATCTCCAATTATTGAATTTTTTGCAGGCCAAGAACTTAGTTCCCGAAGGCCGTTTTCAAGATATTAAAGACTTAATCGAGAAAGATAATCTCGATTTGGAGACGTATTTGCTTTCCCAAAAGATTTTTGATGAAGAGAAACTAACCGAACTGAAGGCGGAGATGAAGGGCCTCCCTTATTACAATCTTTTAGAAGAAGAAGTTCCGGAAAATGTTCTAAATTTTTTGCCGGAGGAAATCGCTAAAACTTATAAAATAGTCTGTTTCGGCCGCGAGAATAAAAGTATTAAAATCGGTTTGGTTGATCCGACTCCGAAGACGATTGAAGCGATTAATTTTTTAGCATCCGATGAAAAGCTGGCTGTCCAATATTTTTTAATTTCTCAATCCAGTTTTGAAAAGGTTTTTAAACAATATCAGAAGTTAGAGGAAGAAATTTCTAGCGCCTTGGAAGTTAAGGCCAGGGAGGAAGGGGAGGATTTAGTCACTGTTAAATCCGATAACGAAGGGGTAACCGATGAAGATATTAATAGCGCGCCGGTTTCCCGTATCGTTTCGGTTATTATCCGCCATGCAGTTGAAGCACGTGCTTCCGATATTCATATTGAACCGTTTGCGAAAGAAAGTCGCGTTCGTTACCGTATTGACGGCTTACTCCATACTTCGCTAACTCTGCCGCGTAGCATTCATAACGCGATTATTGCCCGTATTAAAGTTTTATCAAAATTAAAACTTGACGAAACGCGCGTTCCTCAAGACGGCCGCATCCGCTTGATTATTAATAATAAGGAAGTCGACTTCCGTGTCTCGACTTTACCGCTCGTCAATCAGGAGAAAGTCGTGATGAGAATTTTAGATACTTCTAAGGGCGCACCGACTTTAGAAGGTTTAGGCTTCAATAAATTATCTTTACGCCGCATTAACGAAGGAATTAAAAAAACCAGTGGAATTTTCCTAGTTACCGGTCCGACCGGTAGCGGTAAAACGACGACCTTGTATGCGCTCTTAAATATTTTAAATCAAGACGGCGTTAATATCTCAACTCTTGAAGATCCTATCGAATACGAAATTAAAGGCATTAACCAATCGCAGGTTAAGCCGAAGATTGGCTTTTCTTTCGCTTCCGGCTTACGTTCGCTTTTGCGTCAAGATCCGAACATTATTATGGTCGGAGAAATTCGTGATGAAGAAACCGCTGAATTATCTATTCATGCTTCTTTAACCGGCCATTTAGTTCTTTCGACTTTGCATACCAATGACGCTTTAGGAGCGGTTTTCCGTTTGATTGATATGAAAATAGAACGCTTCTTGCTGTCCTCGACTTTGCGGACTGTTGTCGCCCAGCGTTTAGCGCGCCGTCTCTGCGAGCATTGCCGGCAGCCAGTTGAATTATCAAGTGACGCTCAGGAAGAAATGATTGCCGAATTAAAAACTGTTCCGCCGGAAGTTTTAAAGGAGGAGCTGCCGGAAATGATGGACCCGAATGACGTCCTTAAAGTATATAAGACATATAAGGCGGTCGGCTGCCAGCGCTGTGAAAATACTGGCTATGCTAGCCGAGTCGCGATTGCGGAAGTTATTGATATCAACGATTCTTTGAAAGAAATGATTAATGCCGGCGATCAGGATTTAAACTTAGAGGCAGTGAGAAAAACTGAAGATTTTGTTACTATCAAGCAAGACGGAATAATCAAGGTTTTGCAAGGGGTAACGACCTTAGAAGAAGTTTTAAGAGTTATTGAAAGCTAAAAATTTATGCCGATTTTTAAATATCAAGCGGAAGACGCGAGCGGAAAAATTAAGAGAGGACAAGTGGTCGGCTTAACGGAAGCGGAAGCTTTTTCTCGTTTGCGTAAACAAGATTTAAATCCGACGGAGGTTGTTGATGTGACTGATACTTTCGAGAGCCGCGTGGCGCTTTTTATTAATCCGATTAAGACAAAAGATTTAGTTATCTTTGCCCGCCAGTTTTCGGTTATGATTTCGGCCAGCGTGACTGTCACTGAGGCGCTCTTAATTTTAGTCGATCAGACTACTAATCTGTCTCTGAAGAATATGATTTCGGAAATTGCGTTCGAAGTCGATAGCGGTTCATTTCTATCCGACGCTTTTGCCAAGCGTCCGAAGATTTTTTCCGACTTCTTCGTTAACATCGTTCGTTCCGGTGAATCGTCCGGTAAGTTGGATGAAGTTTTAAATTATTTAGCCGATGAAATGGAAAAAAGTTACGATATGACCTCGAAGATTAAAGGGGCGATGATTTATCCGGTTTTTATTTTAACCGCTTTAGTCGGAGTCGCTTTCGTCTTAATGATTTATGTTATTCCTAACCTCACTTCGATGCTCACAGAAAGCGGAGCCGAGTTGCCGCTGGCAACGCGCGTCGTCATCGGCACTTCGAATTTCATGAGCGATTATATTATCCTCATCCTGCTGTTTATTGTCGGTTTAGTTTTTCTCATTCGTTTATACCTTAAAACCTACGGGGGTAAGCGCAATATCGATATTGTGAAATTAAAGATGCCGATTTTTGGAAAACTCTTCCAATACATCTATTTAATGCGCTTTACCAGGTCTTTAGCGACGCTTTTAAAAGGCGGGGTAACGATTACGAGGTCGCTCGAGATTACCGCCGAAGTTGTCGGCAATATGATTTATCGGGAACTAATTCTGGAAACTTTAGAAGCGATTAATGACGGCGATTCCTTAGCTTCAATTATGAAGAACAGTAACTATGTTCCGAAAATGGTTCCACAGATGATTGCCGTCGGGGAAAAGACCGGCAAGATTGATACGGTTTTAGATAGAGTGACCGAGTTCTACGCGCGCGAATCATCTAACATGCTTGATAATTTAAGCAAGCTCATGGAACCGTTAATTATGGTTATTATGGGCATAGGCGTCGGCATTATGGTCGCGGCGGTTATCTTGCCGATGTATAACATGGCTAGTCAGTTTTAAGATAGCTAAAAAAGAGGGAAAAGGTCTTGCGGGTGTTTTTAAAATATGCTAATATAAGAATAGTTAAGTTTTTATATAAAATTAATTTACTTCTTCCTTAGAGCTAGCGGGTGGTTTATCTGTTTAGTTCTAAGCGAATTCTCTTGGAAAAAGGGAAGCTAAAAATATGAAAAATAATAAAAAAGGTTTTACTTTAATTGAACTTCTAGTCGTCATCGCCATTATCGGCCTCTTATCGACTCTTTCAATCGTCGCTTTGAACTCGGCCCGTGCCCGGTCTCGTGATGCCCGCCGTGTCTCGGATATTAAACAGATTCAAACCGCTCTGGAGATGTATTATAATGAGTTTAATAAGTATCCGGCCGGCACTGGTCTTAGTACTTTGACCATTGGTAGCGGCACGACTGTCTTCATGCAAAATATTCCAACTGCCCCGACTCCATTCGATGGCACGCTATGTGACGCTGCCAAGAATACTTATAAATATACCGCCACAACAAATGACACAACTTATACCTTGACTTATTGCTTAGGCGCAGAAACCGGCGGCATTCCTGCCGGAATGGCTACTGCTACCCCGTCCGGCATTAGATAAAACTTGAATCTCTTTTTCCAATATATACTCAAGAGCCCCGTTAGGGGCTCTTTTTGTATATACAGAAGAAGTGGATAATAGTCTTGTCTTATGGTCGTTTAAGGGATTTTGAATAGTATGCTTAAGTATACTGTGCAAAATAGGGACTTTTTGCACAGTATGTTATAAAACAATTAAAATAAACTTGTTAACACAAAGTCTCTGCCAGGATATTTTTGGTTTTTCTAGCTATTGTTAAATAAGCTAAATTATACTATAATTCTACTAGAAGTAAGCTTTAAGGTTACTATCAGTAATAATATGACTAAAAAACTGACAAAAGGGGGATATCTTGAAAGTTTGTTGAGATCCTCAAAGACAATCTTTACCATCAAAGATATTGCTTTATTATGGAAAGAAGAGATAACGCCGGCAGTACGAGTTAGATTGAGCCAGTATGTAAAAAGGGGGAAATTAATAAGAGTTCATCATGGTGTTTATGCTAAAGATGGATACTATGACAAATTTGAATTAGCCGTTAAAATCTACACCCCTTCATACATAAGTTTTGAAACAGTTTTAACTAGGGCGGGTATTAGTTTCCAGTATTACGGAAATATTTTTGTTGCTTCTTATGTCGGGCGGGAAATTGAAGTTGCTGGGCAGAAAATAGCTTACATCAAAATAAAAGATTATGTTTTAAGCAATACCATAGGCATTGAACATCTTAATGACGTTGCTATTGCTAGTAAAGAAAGAGCTTTTTTAGATAGGATTTATGTTAGCCGAGATTACCACTTTGATCATTTAGATGTTTTAAACTGGGACAAGGTTTTTGAAATTTTACCAATATACCGCAATCAGAGAATGAAAAAAAAAGTTGAAGAATATTTTAAATATTATCAGGCAAATAAATCAGAAAATAAGTAAATATATGGCTTTAGATTATCCAAAACATAAAAATATTTTATTACAGATATTAAAAGATATTTTTTCTGATACCTCACTCTCTCCATATCTAGGATTTAAAGGCGGAACAGCCGCCTTAATGTTTTATGGTTTAGATCGCAATTCCGTCGATTTAGATTTAGATCTTTTAGATGAGGTTCAAGGGGAAAAAATTTTTGATAAGATTCAGAAAATAGCGTCTAGATATGGACAAATCATTGACGCGCGCATAAAAAGATTTAATATTATTGTGGTTATTTCTTATGACTTAGAATCGCAAAATATTAAAATTGAAATAAATCGTCGCGATTTTGGTTCTAAATATGAATTAAAGACCTTACTAGGAATTCCCATGGAAGTGATGGTTAAAGAGGATATGTTTGCCAATAAGC
The DNA here is from genome assembly GCA_964587195.1 of uncultured Gammaproteobacteria bacterium. Taxonomy (GTDB): domain Bacteria; phylum Patescibacteriota; class Patescibacteriia; order Patescibacteriales; family UBA12465; genus UBA12465. The sequence goes on from CAZPKN010000022.1 coordinate 7,700, forward strand.
TAATGGCAATGTATGAGCGAATCGGAAAAACTAGCCGTGATATTTATGATGTATATTTTTTTGCCAAAAATAATTGGCCGATAAACAGAAGCTTAGTTGAAAATCGCGCTAAATTATCCTTTAAACAAGTTTTGTCTAAATGCATTAAACTTTTGGAAAATATGGATAATCGACATATTCTTGATGGGCTTGGGGAAATATTAATTAAGTCACAAAAAGATTGGGTGCGGGAGAAACTGCGCTTGGAAACAATATTTTTATTAAAAGCATGGCTGGAAAGTGAAAAATAATATGCCGCTGGTTAGCTTAGATATCAATAAAGATAGAGATGTAATCAACCGCCTGGCCGGCGGAGAGTTTTTGCAATCAACGATTTGGTTTGACTTATTGTGCCGCGAGGGAGAAGAGGCAGAATTTTTTGGTTTTGAAGAAGAGGGGAAAATTAAGGCACTAGCTTTAATCATTAAGAAAAAAATATTAGGTCATTTTTCGTATTACTACTTGCCGCGCGGCCCTTTAGGAGAGAAGGAGGCGATAAAAAAATTATTGAGAGAGCTTAAAAAAATAAAGTCGTCGGCAATGTTTTTCCGAGTTGAGCCAGCGTTAGATATATTTTCTAGTGGGAAAGAATTTGCTGTCTGTAAAACCGTTAATTTGCAGCCGCAAAAAACTTTGTTACTAGATTTGTCTCAAAATTCCGAGGAACTGTTATCGGCAATGCACCCTAAAACCCGCTATAATATTCGTTTAGCGGACAAGAAGGGGGTCAGGGTCTATGAAGCGAGAAAAGAATCTTTTGCCAGTTTTTGGGAGCTCATGAAAAAAACCGGTACGCGCGATGGTTTTCGCTTACATAACCGCGAGCATTATGTTAATCTCTTATCGGCTAACGGTAACGTAAAAATGTTTTTAGCGGAATATAATGGCCGGATTATTGCCGGCGGATTATTTGCTTTTTTCGGCGATAGAGTTACTTATCTACATGGCGCGTCTGATAATGAACATCGTAATTTAATGGCCCCCTATTTACTGCAATGGACAGTTATTAAAGCCGCACAGCAGATGAATGAGCAGAGTGATAAAATTATTTTCCGGTCTTATGATTTTTATGGAATCGATGAACAGAAGTGGCCCGGAGTAACGAGATTTAAGCTCGGTTTCGGAGGCGAGGTAAAAGAATATCCCGGCACTTATGATATTATTGCTCGCCCGCTTATCTATAGGCTTTACGGCCTTTTACGCCGCCTGCGTCGCCTGATTTAATTTTTATTATATGTTAGAGATTAATAATACTACTAAGCGAAAAATTAATAGTTTAAAGACTAAGAAGATAGTCGAAGCTTGGCTCAGGGAAAATCAGAAGAGCGCTTGGTCTGTTTCTCTGGCGATTGTCGGCTCGCGCCGTATGCGCCGTTTAAATAATGATTATCGAGGAATAGATAAGACGACCGATGTCCTGTCTTTTTCGGCAACCGGTAATGGGTTAAATGATAAATATTTAGGAGAAATTGTTATCAATATTGATGAAGTTGATAAGGCTAATAAATATCTAGAAGTATTCAGTCTTAAAAAACCGGCGGAATATATTTTTAATTTTCTACTGGTTCATGGTCTCTTGCATTTAATCGGTTATAATGATGAGCGGGAAGTCGACCGGCAGAAGATGCTGCTTTTAGGAGAAGAATTTTTACAGACGTTCTACCCTTCGCCTGTAAAATAATGGTATAATGTAATTAAGTAAGATAGATAAAAGATGATGCGTAAGCTACCGACAACTAGTTTTTCTTTAACCGCTAAATTAGTATTTAGCGGCTTGTTTGCTTTAGTTTTCTTGTTTTTTATGGCTATTTCTCCTACGAAAGCAGACGCGACCTCGACGCTACGCGGCGGAGCTTGGTGGGGAGACGATTTGGGTTTTTTATTTTTTAATTGTATTGATTCTGTTTCTGGTGATCAGCTAGATAGAGAAGGGAATTTAACGCCGCCTGGTTTCAGCTTTCATGCCCCCCCCTGTATGTATGAAGTGTATAGTGTTGTTATAAAATCAAATGGTAATTTAGACGGAAAGGCCTGGAATTATAATAAGGGGTTTGTTTCTTTCTCTGGAACGAGTACGCCACCGTCCGTGAGCCCTGATCCAAGAAATAATTGTCGAGAGCAGTGCGATGCTAGTAATAACTGCTGGTCTTGTTTTGATGAAGCAGAAAAAAAGCTATACGGCTGGGCGCGGGTTGATGCGACCGAAGAATGGATAAGGTTAGATAGTAATTTCTCGGCGGGAGATAATAAGCCCCCGGTTCAACTGGAAACTTGCGCTGAGAACCCGCCTATTGCTGCTAATACCAATGGAGAGCCCACATCTGTCTTTTTAAGTCCTGGCGATCTTTTTGGGGTCGCTTCTAGCAATTTAGGTGATTTATTTTTTAATTGTAAAAACGAAGCAGATAGTAGCGCCTGTAATAATCGCAATGATTATAAAGTTTATGTTAGTACCTTAACGGTCGGAGCTCTTTCCGCTCCGCATTTTTCCTATGCTGATGCTTGTAAGGGTGATAGTTTAGGGGCAACGCTCCGGTGGTGTGTTAAAAGTGGTCAGCAAAAAGGCTATGAGATAGTCGTTTCAAAAGATACTGGCGTATCATCTGATTTTGGCTCAGTCCCGACGGCGGCGCAGCTTAGTGGCCCCTGCCACATTTCTGCGCCCTTTAATGAAACAGCCCGCTCTTTTCCGGTTCATAATTATTGCTCCTTGTCGTATAACAGTAATTATTATTGGTGGATAAGGTTATATGATGAAGATGGGCCGACGATTTGGTATCAGTATTTTGGAAATACGAATAGTGATAGCGATGGCAATAGGGACGGTAATCCTAAAACTTTTTCAACTTTCAAACATCGCTTTCCTAACCCATTTTTTAATGTTCCCGAAAATGCTAAAGTCGCGTTTGATATCGAGTTAAGCGCGACCAGTTCCCAGTATTATACTGACGCCGCTCCGGATACCGGGCAAGATTGTAATGATACTAATTGTGCTTATGTTTGGTCGTCGAATAGGATTTATGCCATATTTTCATCAACTTCAACGGCGACTACTTCCGTTAAATTTTTCGAACCGTCATCATCGACGACAGTTACTCTCCGGATAATCGACCTTCAGCCGGTCGGCGAAGACTTAGAGCTTTATTACTGTGAGCTTACTAAGAAAATTGAGAGCATAAATTATGATTTGCCTATTTGGCGAGAGGTTAAGGCGCGTTAAATTATGATGCGAATAAATTTTTCAAATAAAAAATATCCCTGTTTTCTCCCGGCATTTACCATCGCGGAAATGATGACCAGTATTTTTATTATCGTTATGATTACTGGGATTTTTATGGCTAATTACCGAGCGAATAATAGGCGGACGGATTTGATTATGACGGCCCAGAAAATAGTCGCCGATATCAGAGGGGCGCAGAATAATACTTTAGGACTAGTTAAGTATGGCGAAGTTTTTCCGAGCGGCGGCTGGGCCGTTAATTTTGACATGACTGACAGCGAAACTAGTTCTCGTTATATTGTCTTTGCCGATCTCGATTCTCCAGCCAGCACCGATCCAGGCCGGGAAAATCCATCTCCTGATCCTAACTTTGGACACTTGGATTCTAATGAAATGATAGTCAGTCAGGGGGCGAAGATTGAACAACTGCCGAAAGGAATAATTATTGATTCTATTCAGATTAGTAATGGTAGTTATCCAAAGTGGGTTAATATAAATTTTCTGCCGCCCGATCCGACGACTAACATTTTTGACGGTTCCAGCCAATCTAATTGGGCGGAAATAGTATTGAAGGATACATCTGATGGGACGACTAAGACAATTTATGTTAATTTTCTGGGACTGGTAGAGGTTCTTGATTAGGATATATTTATGATTTATAGAAATAGACAAAAGAATAGGCCAGGATTTTCACTGGTAGAAGTGATTACCGTCCTTTTAGTTATTTCTATCGGGATGATGGGTATTTTAAATCTGATAGTCCAAAGCATTAAAAGCCAGCATCTTAATGAGTATACCCTCACCGCCTATCAGCTAGCTCAAGAAGGAGTGGAGCTAATTCGGGCGCGGCGTGATAATAATTGGAGGGAAGGGCCTGCTTGGAGCGACTCTTTAGCGGACGGCGCATATTATATGGATTATACAATGAGCGAGCCAATAGCTATCAGCGGCGGCGATCAATTTGGCATGGGCCGACTAGTTTTAGATAGTCAAGGATTTTATACTAGTTCGCCGACGACCGGTTCTTTGCCGGCTGGACAATATTCACGAATAATTTCTTTAAATAATTCTGGAGACGGAGATAAAATAGGGGTTCGAGTCAGTATTTACTGGTACGATAGAGGACAGCTTAATTCTTATTCTCTAGAAGCGGAGCTTTATGATTGGTTTGCTCAGGCGTCTTTTTCCACTCCTTAATTTAGTTAACTAAACTATGAAGCTTAGTAGTTATAAACAGAAAAATTTTTTAAAGCATCGCCGGCTTATACCCGGTTTTACGCTTGTTGAGGTTTTAGTCTCGACGGCCCTTTTTGCAGTTATTGTTGTTTCAGTAACTAGCCTATTTAAACTTTCCATTGATGCGCAGCGGGAAGCAATGTCCGTTCAGAATACTCAGGAGAGCTTGAAATATTTTTTAGAGATGACGGCCAAGGAGATTAGGATGGCCCAGCGGGACGGCGGTGTTTGTGACGATGTCGATGATGATAAGGTTTTTAAGATTAATCAAAGCGTCGATAGTGATACACTTTATTTTAAAAATTATTACGGAGAATGCGTTTCCTATTATGTTGAATCTGATGAAAACGGGATTACTCGTTTTACAGTTCGCCGCTATACGCCCCCCGGAGAGACGGTTGGCCGGGATTTAGTCGGCCATATTTCTCCGGGGACGATTAATATTAATCAGTTGAATTTTGATTTGCGCTATAATGTTTCTGATAGGCAGCCGCTTATTACCATTAACGTCCGCGCCCAGGCGGTAGGCGCTAGCGGTGATAAATCAGAAATGATTTTACAAACCAGCGTCAGCTCCCGATATTATAGAGAGTAGTCAAAGAGCAGGGTATTATGAAAAAAATAAATTATCAAACAGAATCATTTTTTAAACTAGGGAGAAAA
>CAZPKN010000023.1:0-11944 GCA_964587195.1 uncultured Gammaproteobacteria bacterium
AATAATTTTTCAATCTCAGGGAATTTCCTAAAAATGTCAATATTAAATAATTTATTAGCTCCATCAGAGCTTAAATCGGAATCGCTTAATAATTTTATATATAGTTCGGCGCTAATTTCCGGACAAGTAAAGAATTCTTCACTTCCTAAAGAATGGCACAAATTTATAAAATCACTACCCAAGCTCTGGACACTGAAAGAAGTTATAAAAATATTTTTAAAACTTTGTTGCTGTGAAACAGTCATATTGCCCAGTAACTCGAACAAATAGCTTGCCGAACCGCGCAAATTACTATAAAAAATATTTTTCTCAACTGCCTGGCGATCAGACGTTTTTAAAACTGACCAAAAGTCATTGTTTTTAAAATACAGGCAAAGCGCATCCCAACTACCATTTACCTCCATTAATCTATCAAGCAGTTGTTTTGAAACCTCAGCCCTCTCGGTTTGGTCGGGGTAGCTAGTTTCAATCACGCTTAAATTACTTTTAACCAAATTTAATAAATTATAATAAGAACCATTTTTAAGAGCCGTCTCTAAAACTTTTCTTGTATACGCCGTCCCCTGATCTTGAAAAAGACAAGTAAAATCTTCTGTTAAAAGACTGCCTAATCGTCTATTACCTTGCTGATCGGAAACTTTACGAGCCGCATTTTCCGATAGTTTCTCTAAAAAAATCTCTAAACGCTCATCATTAAGCCGCTCGTCGTGTTGTAATTTACTAATTATATTAGGGAGATTATAGATGTGGCCAACTTCTATTAAGGATTCAAAAAAAAGCAAATAATCCTCGGAACTTATTTCGCTAGCTGCTAACTTTTCTTCTAGGGGGTCTAACAACCACTCATACCTATAATCTTTTAAAAATAAGGGTAAATATTTTTTATCAAGCTGCTTAGTAATAAATAGGTTAAATATTTCTTCATTATTATATCCGCTTAGGGTATCCGCATAACCCTTCACTAAACCATCAAAATTACTGCTTTTAGCCGCCCCCTCTAAAACATTATAAAAATGATGACGCTTGTCATTGTCTTTGCCGCGCTCATGAAACGATTTTTCTAAAACGGCTAGTAAAACTGGATCGTTCTTTGCCCAAGCTAATTCTTCATAATTTCCAGTAATAATATTATTTAATAAATTAGCATGGATTTTATTTTTTTCAAAAATAATTACTTGTAAATCAGTTGACCAATTACGGCGTTTTAAAAGCGCTTGAAAAATCTTTATTTCCTCTAGCTTAAATAAATTTGAATTCCCAGATAATAATTTTTCTAAAATTTTTGCTAGCTCTTCCTCGCTAATACTTTCGCTTTTATTTGGAAAATTATTTATCAAATAACTCAAAAAGACTATTGACTCGTCAAATCTTACCCCTTCAGCCGCATATAACAAATCCTCAAATAAAGAAGTGGCCGGCTCGTTATTGCCAGGCTTTCCTCGTTCTAAGGAATTTTTCTTTAATTCAAACAAGGGATAATATCGTGAATACTGTAAATCTGGATCTGCTTTTATAGCCTTATCTAAATCTTTTTTCTCAATTGGTAGATGAAGCATTAAAGAGCGATAATTATCATCCACTGATGATGATCTAAGCTTACTAAATACCTGATTAGCGACTTTCTTTGTTTCTGATTTGTTATACCCCCCTAAGTCTCCTAAAAAAAGCGGCGCAATGGAAGAAGATTCTTGAGAACATCCTTCTTTATTCCAATAAAGCCAGCTATTTAACAAAAACTGGCGGCGACGACTATTAGATAAAATGGCCTCGGGATTAGCGCTTGCTAATTCTTGAATAATTATAAAAACACTATTCGATACAGCGCTTAAATCAGGATAATTTTTAATAATATTATCCAAACGCTCTAAAAGATGTTCATTTAAAAACGAACGATCACCAACAAATTTATTAGCGAGCGTAAAAGCAGAAAAATCATCATTCACAGCCTTAATTTTTTCTAACCAGGCGCTGTGCGTATTTTCATTATCAGAACATATTTCGCCACCTAATTCAACTCTTAAAGCTTCTTGTTTTTTTTCAGCTTCCTGTTTTAAAAAATCATCCCAATCTTCGTCATTTTTTCCTGTTTCACTAATTAACTTAGGCCAGGCGCTGGCTATTTCTGAGACAAATAATTCCCCCTTCTCTTTATATAAATCTCTCAGAAAATTACCAGCCCGCCAGCCGGCGTCATCTCTTGATAAACCTTTACTCCAAAATCCGGCCTTAATCGTTTTTAAAAAACTATTAATTTCATCACTAGATACAGCTGTCTGATTATCTCTTAATCTTTTAGTTAGCGATATTGATTTTTTTTCTACATAAATACTACGTAATTTAACCGATAAAATATTACTCTTAAAAAATCTAACCGTTTCAGCAGATAAGGTTTTAAGGGCGCCTTCTCCAGCTTCACTGAGATTTTTCAAAGACTCTAAGCCTTTAGCAATAAGCTCTGAATGGTTTTTACTGAAAGGAGTTTTATCCAATTCGTCAGTTAATTTTTCTTGTTTTTCCAAAACTGAATCAAGATCTTTTTCATAAGATTTAGTTAATTCGGACTCAAGAACCTCGTTACCTGAATTAAGCGTCTCGCTTGAAGTCACGCCCTCTTGGTCATTATTTATTGCTTCAATATTTTCACCTTCAGGAGAAAATTGATTTTGATGAAGATTTTTTTCGGCCAAACGGCCTGATAGTTTAGCCATATTAAGCTAATTTATAATAAATTTAAGATATTTTCTAAGTTATTTATAGTATAACACAAAAATAAAGTAATGGGTTACTATACCATAAAATTAGAAAAAAGTAAAGAAAAGCACAAAACAAGCGGGGCTACCTTAAGAATCCCTACCCTTTTAACTCTATTTTCAGTTCCGCTCCTAAGGCGTCCGCAAAACGCCCCAGCAATTTAATCGTGAAGTTCTGATTGCCGCCTTCCAGCCGCGCGACATTACTCTGAGTCGTTCCGACTTTAGCGGCTAATTCCTTCTGGCTTAGACCGCGCGCTTTTCTAAGCTGCAGCATCTTATAGGCAATTTCCAACTGACGGCCATATTCATCAAATAATCTTTTTGCTTCCGGGTCCTTATGGGCCTCTCTTAAGATATCGTCGAGATCGTCTAAAACAATTTTTTTTCTATTTTTCATATTTGTCTAAATTATTTAAATAATCAAATAAATAAGTTTTAGCCCTCCAAATTTCTCGAGGCGGAGTTTTTTCAGTCTTTTTTAAATAAGCGTGTAAAATTATAATACGCTTATTAACAACACAAAAATAAAATATTCTGAAACGCTTGTTGGCAAAATCAACTCTCAATTCTCTTAATTTCCAGTCTATATGTCGAGAATATGGCTCATCTAAATAAGCATCATTGTCGCGAAGATGGTCCATATATTTCCAAACTTTTTCTTGAACCCTTTTCTCTAAATGATTTATATATTCCCTTACCTTGCTTCTCCCTGTCCGACTATCTTTATAAAACTTAACCGAATAGCGCTCGTGAATATTATATATCATATATGATATGTTAGTCAATTTAATAAAAGCTAACTTATCATAACAAAGCCTCTATAAAGAAAAGATAAAGGAAAAATAAAACCCCTCTTGAGGGGCTTTATAAATATCTAACGGTTTGTTTGCTAAACTACTTCAACTCGCCAACTGTAATCTTGCGGATATTCTCATTAGTAATGCCTAAACTCAAATTGCGGAAATTTTCCATTAAATTAGCGGCGTTAATATCATGGCGGAAGCCGTTTTGATCAACATAGGAGATTTGGCCTTTAGCTTCAACTCTAAGCAGCAGCTTCCCTTTCAAGCGATTCTGAAGGGCCTTGTCGCCCTTAACACTGCTAGTCGGCGCCGGAATCTTATTTAAATCCGCTTCGGTAATCCCTAAGGCCAATTTTCTAAATATCTCTAAAGCACTTTCCTGACTGATGAAATAACGCTTATTATCCGCCGGATTAACATACCAGATAAAACCAACGCGCTCTACTTGAAGCAATAAGCGTCCGGACAATTTACCGGCTAATTTAGCATCCGCCTTCCCAGATAGTTTCTTTTCATCCGCAATAATATCTGAGGCCGGTACACCGGTTCTAATGACTTGAATACTTGTTTCAGCGCTCACCGCTCCTAAATTATCCTTAGCGACGATAGTAAATTTATTAGCTCCCATCTTTAAAGAGGTGCTATAAGTCCAGTTAACAGTATTATCAACATCCGTAATCGGCGTTCCATTTAGAAATATGCCTGACCCAGCTGGCTTAGTGCCGCTTAGAACAATCGAATCAAGCGAGGTTGAGGTTGCGATTCCGTTACTAAAAGTCGGAGCAGAAAAAAGATTAAGGCGGGTAATGGTGATTTCTTTATTATCACTAGTGAGCCCATTTAAATTTCGATAATTAATACTAAAATTGTTAACTCCGAGCTGTAAATTAGCGGTATAAGACCATTCTGATTGATTATTGAAACCAACTACGCGAGTATCATTTAAATAAACGGCTGTTCCGACCGGTTTAATCCCTTTTATCTCCTGATTAGAGAAAACCGTTGTGGTTGAAAATTCTGAAGTTAAAATAGGCGCGAACATATCGCTGAGAGTTGACTCAGAGGCTAAGAATGGCTGATATTTAAGCGGATAGGTCATTGCCGATGTTCCAGTGGCCACTGGATTCTGCAAGCGAAAAGAGGCGCTAATTAGTCCCGTGTCAGTCGAGCCCCAATAATTATCCAGGGCGCTTAAGTTATAGACGCGGTTATCAACGTTATAGCTCTGGTTATTTTGGATATTATTAAGAGCTAAGATTAGCGGCTTGGCTTCTATGGCTAATCCGATTTGGAAATTGTTTTTGATATTATTCTGCAGGAACAGCGAATCAGCTGAAGAGCTGATAATGCCATTATTGTTATTATTAATGGTATTTTTAGAAATCAGATTGCCGCGGCTAGCCGCTTCTAGAATAAGGCCGGTCCCGAAATTATAACGGATATTATTGCTGATTATGGTATTATTATCACCGTTTAAAACCTCTAAACCGTTACCGTTGCTATTAATGGTATTGCCAGAAATATAGGCGGTTATCTGCCTATCGCCGAGATAGGAATAACCGGCTGGAGTCGCGACGTAATTGCGGCCGTTATTGCGGGAGATGCGGATACCGACGCTATTATCACTAAAATTATTATTAACGATATAAATAGTTTTCAGAGAGCTATTCTGGCTAGCGGCGGCCGCGTCAACCACTAATCCGCCTGCCGAGTAGTTATCGCCGCTAATAACAATGCCGGCGGTATTTAAAGAGAGTTGGTTATTAACAATATACGGACTAGCATCATCACATTTTATTCCCTGACCGAAACGAATAATAGCGTTTTTAATGATACTGCCGGAAACATATTCTCCGTCGCTGACCGTCGCACTCACCGCTTTATCGGTAAATTCTATTCCGCCCCAATCACCAGCTTTAGGAGAAGTTGAAGAAGCAGTTAAAACTACCGGGTTCTCAGCTGTGCCTAAAACCAATAATTCACCATTAACCAAGATTTTGGCCCCTGGATTAAATTTAACTTCTGTCCCGGCTTCAATTCTTAACGTCGCTCCCCTAGTCACCTCAATAGTGCCGCTCACAATATACGGACTATTAGCTTCGGTCCAGACGGGACTAGTGATACTCGTTGAAACGTCCGTCCCAACCGCTCCGACGCCAAGGGGCACAAAAAAAAGCGCTAAAAATAGCAAATGATAAAACTTGTTTTTAAACATATTTTTGAATTATTAACGAGGCAAATTTTTATCAGCCTACCATTTAATAATAGCATTTTTTAGAGAGGATAACAAATAAAAGGGGTTATTTATCTCAAATCTTGATTTCAAAATTAATTAATGCTATTATAATAATATGCTTGTGGGGCGTCAGCCCTATTCGGCTAAATCAATAAGCTGAAGGCGGGCATGCTAAAAAAGACTTCATTTTTTGAAGTCTTTTTTTGATCTTAATCTTCAGCGGGGTTTCCTTTCATTGTTGTATAAAATTTTAAATCTCTATTAAAGAAACAGTGCCTCATCTTTATACTTTTGGTATTCGAAATTTTTCTTCATAACTTTATAAATTAAATAATTATGCCCTCATTCTAACAAACTGGACATAAGGAAAATCTAAAGAAAAACGCTGTTTACCCCCGTAACAGCGCCCCTTGCTGGTGATTTTCTTTTAAATCCATTAGTGCCTGCTTCATTGTTAATGTTACGGAATTCCGTAACATTAAAACTAGGATTAAACACCTGTTCCCTTTCCCCTATAACAAAAGACCCGCCTTTTAAAGGCGGGTCTTTGAGTTTATTTACCCTCTAATTTTTTAAGACTATTTTCATTTTTTAACAAAGATTTCATTTGTAAAATAGCTGTTTTATTTAATTCTTCAAGTCTTAAAGATTTTTCTATTTTTTTATTAATTAAGACGGCATTAATACTTTCTAAATTTGAAAGTATAACTAATTGTTCAAGACTGGCATAATCACGTATATTTCCGGGCAAATTTGGGTTTTTACTTCGCCATGAAGCCGCTGTTTCGCCAAATAAAGCCATATTAAGCAAGTCTGCTTCACTAGAATAAACCAAATTAATCTGTTCTTTGGAGAGAATTTTAGGAATAATATTTTCTTTGATGGCGTCGGTGTGAATCCGATAATTTATTTTAGATAGCATGCGTTGCAAATTCCATTCCAATTTAAACACCTTACTTTCATTATCTTTCAATCTTTGAAATTCTTTAATTAGATATATCTTAAATTCAGCGCTAATCCACATACCAAATTCAAATGCTATATCCTTGTGAGCGTATGTTCCTCCATATCTACCCCTTGAGGCCACAAGTCCGATAGCCTTAGTTTTCTGTATCCATTCCTTGGCACTTATTCTATAATTATTCAGGCCAACCTTACTTTTAATTACGGCAAATTCGCCATAATTAAAATTGCCATTATAAATGCTTTCCCATACACCCAAGAATTCTATAGTATTTCTATTCCTGAGCCAATCTGAAATAAAATAGGCGCCATCTTTAGCCTTTATCATATCGGTTAGCGATATGTAATCATTTCCGTGTGATTTTAAAATTGAAATTTCAATTCCACGAACAATCAATTTTTTCTCTTTCTTCATAAAATGTTTACCCCAACCCAGGCGGGCCCGTCCGCCTCGGACGGATTAGATTAATAATTATGTTACCCATCTTAACAAAAGTATTATGAAGAAAAGATAAAGAATTTAGACCAGCGGCCATTCTAAACTGGCCGAATTCGACCAGTTTAAATTCTGGGTTTAAAATTGTTATTACTAACTATTCTTTTCTTGGCCCTATTTTCAATATCTTTCCTAGCTCTACCGGCAACTTCACCGCCCTCTTTAGCATCATTTTTTAAGGGAATAAAACCCTGGGAATCTCTACTTTGAGTAAACTCGGTTGTTGTCGCTTCGGCTAGCATAGTCAAAATAAGTTCCATATCATTCATATGATCACGAAGATTTTCTCTTTCCAGCCCCTTTAATTTTTTATAATCATCAACTTTTAAATCAAAAGCCTCCTCCATTATTTCATTGGTTAAAATCGCGTAACTTAAACTATTTTTAACACCTCTACCACGCCACTCATCGGTCAAGCTATAGCGAACCGCAATACCGCGACTACGTTTATCAATCCAGTCTTTAGGGTAGCCTTTCTTTTCATAAATAGCCTTCATTCTATCCATGGCCAGCTCAGGATTGTCTATTTCCTGAATACGTTCATAGCCAACTTTAGCCAACCAAAGCTTAAAGGGCTCAGCTTTAGGCGATGGAATTGATTGGATAAGGCGTAAGACACCTTCTACGTTGGCACAATTAACTTTTTGCAAACCGCCCTTGGTTTGCAAATTAAGGGGGGTGGCAATTTGCCCCTACCCTTTTGACAATTCAGCGTCGCGACGTCGCAAATCTTTAATATATCCTTCTGGCTGAACGGAATCTGTTAGAACTTTAACGACATCAACAATAGAAAAATACCATTTTTCTTCTTTCTCGTTCCAAACCCGGCGAACAGGATCGTTTTCAAATAAAGCGACCGTTTTTAATTCTTTCTTCATAAAATTAAAATTAATAATTATGTTATTAATCTTAACAAAAGCATTATGAAGAAAAGATAAAAAAACGCTGCCCCCGTAACAGCGCCATTTATTGGTGATTCTAACGCCCCAGATAGCAACCGTTCCTAAAATTGACTAATAAAAATATATTATTTATAATAGTTATATAAATGGCTGGATTGATTTATTCCTGCAGATTAAATCGTAAATCCGGCTCCGAGGGCTCCCGTAAGGGGGTCCGTTTTTATTCAAAAAAACCGAGATACTCTTCTTTGTATTTCTAAAAAGTCCCGACTGTCAATAATCCCCATCTTTCTAAATAATCGCTTACTGCTCAGTAATCTTATTTGCGAGATTATTGCAGAAATAAACTCCAGCCGACTAAAAACAAACTTGTAATAATAATGTTTATCCAACTTTATTTTACTTGTTAAAGGAACTACCAGAACTAAGTGTTTATTGAATTTTTTTAAAATAACCACAGGTCGTCCAAATTTTTTATTCTTTCCGTCCTCTTCATGCCCAATATTGACACCGATACTAGCCCACCATACTTCTTTTGGTTTGAAATAAAAATTTTTAAGGGGCTCGGCGTCTAAACTTATCTTAACCTTGTGCCATTCAAAAATTAACTCTTTTTTGTTATTTAAGGATTTAGACATAACTTTATAAATTAATAATCACGTTACTAATCTTAACAAAAGCATTATGAAGAAAATCTAAAGAAAATCTAAAAACACGCGGCCCCTTCCCCTATAACAAAAGACCCTCCCGAAGGAGGGTCTTGTTGTGCTTAATTATCCTTTTAAGCGAGGCCGATTAATTAAAGGAAATCGGGAAGACTTAAAGACCTAACAATTAGTTGGATAATACCCAAGTAGTTGTTGGAAGGCTCTTGATGGTGTGCCCACTGACCCAAGTATTGGTTTCAATAGAAGCACCATCAGACCAGACAAATTCTCCGACACTGCCTTCAGATGCACTAGCACCATAAGTAGCGTCTTCAAGAATTCTAGCAGTTACGGACTGGTTAGAGGCAGAAGCGCTAACATCAGCAATAACTTCGAAAGTCTTTGAAGTGCCAGCTGCAATAATTTCATCAGCAAACTCGATTAACATCTTGTTGCCAGTTAAAGTAGCTGTAGCTCCGGACTTATTAGAACCATTAATCTTTAATGGAGTAGTAGAAGTTGCAATAGTTGCGCTAGCGGTTGTAGCAACGGTTAAAGTTAGATTACCAACCTTAACATCGCCATTAGCATCCGCGGTAACGGTGAACTTAGCAACAGTCTTATCACCAGCAGTTAATACCTTGTCATCCAAAGCTTGGAAAGCAACGGTTGGAACAGTCTTTCTGATTAAGAAAGAGCTGCCAACGACGGCACTTGCGTCCTTTGTACTTTCCGCACCAGCAGAAGACTTAGACTTAACATTACCAAGGGCAATAGTTAAGACTTTGTTAGTGGCATTAGCATCGTTCTCGATGTTGTTCAAAACCACTTTAACAGACAATGTCTTGCTAGTATTAGCAGCAATGACAATCTTATTATTAGTGATAGTGAACTTGCCAGCGCCTGCTACAGGAACAAAAGAATCGATTAAAGTAGCGCCGTCATAAAGCCTGATAGAAGCAATTCTAGCATCAGCTGAAGAGGTTGCCTGTGAGCCATCAGTATTAATAACGTTGATTTCAGTTAAGTTAGCGCTATCGTTGATAGCAGTAAACTTAATGTGAGCCACTTCTTGCTCAACGCCAGCTTTGGTAGCTAAAACTCCAGCGACTGGAGTATCTCCACCAATTTCAGCATTCAACGTTCCAGCGCCAGAAATAGTGAAGGTAGTTGTACTAGCTGTTCTTGTTCCGGCAGTAATAGATGTTCCGTAAGAATCCTGAGCATTAACAGTCATTAAAGTTTCAAAAGTTCCTGTGGCAGAAGTGTCAAAAGAACCTTTCAACTCAAAGCTCTTAGTTGAATCCTTCGCAATTTCGAAGTTCAAAGAAGAGAAAGTAACGCCAGTGCTGAAATTAGTTGTATTACCAACTTGTG
Source organism: uncultured Gammaproteobacteria bacterium (assembly GCA_964587195.1). GTDB lineage: Bacteria > Patescibacteriota > Patescibacteriia > Patescibacteriales > UBA12465 > UBA12465. Next base: position 10,178 of record CAZPKN010000023.1, read on the forward strand.
TACCATCAACGAAAAGTTTCATGTCATAGATGGTAGTAGAAGAAGCTGTCCCGGCATTAGAACCAAAAGTAACAGAAGTAACTTTAGCTTTATCATTTACCGCTTTAACAGTAAATTTACCTAAAGAAACATCAGAACTTCCTTGTACTATCACACGAGCTGCGCCGTAACCATCATTTCTAACAGCTAGTAACTCAGCTGTGGCAACTGTAAAGGTACCAGCAGTAGCAGAGCCACCAATTCCAGAGTGAAGAACCTGGTTACCAGAAACTACGTACTCAGGGTTCATGCTCTTGAACATTTCGCCAGCATTATCTTTTCCGCCAACTAACTTAGCAATGAAGCTTCCGTTAGTTGCAGTAGTCTTAGCTTTTACCATCACCTTAATTTCGTTATCACCCTTATTCAAGGTGTAATTACTTTCAATAGCTTTAGTTAAAGCTGTAGTTGTAGAAGTTGACGGATCAAATGAATCTAATAAAAGTCCATTTACATAAACTCTTACATTTTCAAATTGATCAGTGGTTGTAGCTGTTCCATTAGATGAATAGTATTGTAATACTAAACCATCGGCAGTAATAGCTTCATCGGCTTTAACGTTAGCAAGTAAAACAACATGATCTGATCCCTTTACAATAGTTGTATCAGAAGGAGAAGTTGCTTTTTTGGAAACAGAAACAGCTCCAGAAGTAATATTAAAAGAAGAAACACTTACGCCATCACCACTTGAAACATTTACGCCAAACCCTGTTGCTTTTTCATAAGCAACTAGATCAGTGCTCTTATTTAATTCCAAGTCAAAGCTTGGAGTTCCGGTGTTTTCTTTGGCAATAATATCACCCTTTAGATAAAAAACTTTAGAAGAATCATTCTTTAAAAGTTCATAATTAGGGATGAAATTAAAAGTCACAAAGCGACCAGAAACAATAGCATTAGCAGTAACTTTTTCTCCGGCTGATTCTAGATAAAGCTTCATGGTTGTTTTAGTTAAATCTTCAACACCATTGTTCTTTAAAGTAATAGACTGAAGCACGGAATCTCTAGCGTCAGAGTTAAAGCCAATCGTAAATTGAGCCAAGTCAACTTTCTCGTCACCAACTTTTACATCATTAGCAACTGATGTAGTAGCAAATGATAAAGCAGTAACATTGTAACTTGTTGGAGACATGATATTGCCATTGATTGGGAATGAGCCAGTAACAGAAGCCGCCGTAGCGCTAACCGCAGAAGCAGAAGCGATACTTAAACCAATATTGCCAGCACCAGTGCCAGTCAAAGAAGCAATTAAATCTAAAGTAGCAGTCTGACCGGCGTTAACAACTAAAGCTGGGGAGAAAACTAAAATAGACTCATCGTTGGAATTCATAGACTTCTTAGAAGCTACGATATTACCATTTTGTTCTGCCCAAACTTTATCAATGTTAGAGTAAGAAGATAAACCAATTCTCTTTACAGTAATAGAGTTTACGGTAACAGCGCCGTCATTAGCAGCAGTCAAATTGACCTTAGCCATAGCAACACGGGATCCGTTCTGTGGAACAGAAGCAGAAGCTGGAGTAGCGGCGTTCAAGGAAACCATTAAACCAGAACCAGTTACAACTGGACCGGTTGGGGTTCCACCTTGAGCGACGTTTACTAACTCAGCGGTTGCAATCGCAGTTCCGCCGGCAGTAATAGCATTGCTAACAGTCAAAACATTGCTGAATTGGAAGCGGTTAGCATGGAAAGCAGCTTCGCTAGCGATAGAACGATAGTTAGTACCATCGT
>CAZPKN010000024.1:0-11641 GCA_964587195.1 uncultured Gammaproteobacteria bacterium
ATAGGCGCAGAGAAGACTGCTTTCTGAAAATCACTCGCAAGAGGGCAGATAATGGCGGTTTTTTTGTGAGGACCGAAGATTGCGACCAAGAAGCTCTGCGGAAACTGGAGGCAGATGAGATTATAAAATTTGATCCGAATGCGGGAGGTTACTTTATAACCCACGATGTTTACGAGGAGTGGGCACTGGATAAAATCATTGAACAAGCTTTCGTTGGTGCAAAAGATTACGGAGGTTTTTATGCGCAGATAGGAAATTACCTTCCTATTCGAAGAGCGTTTAGGAACTGGTTGTCGGATAAGCTTTTTGCGAATGACGAGAACGCAAAGCAACTGATTGATTTTACTATCAAGGACAGCGCAATAGATAGTCACTGGAAGGACGAGGTTTTGGTTTCAGTTCTTTTATCTGATTATTCAGCCATTTTCTTTGAGCGATTTGAAACCGAATTGCTTGAGGAACCTGAAAGGGTTATTACGGAGGGAGTCTCCTCAAAAGTCGTAAGAAGTGTTACGGTAAGTTTCAAATATGAAGATAGGTTGCTTCATAAGATACTTTTTCTTTTGAGAATCGCCTGCAAGACGATAGATGAAGATTTTTTGAGATTGCTCGGAGTGACGAAAGCCGGCGCGATTTCCTTGAAGACGGTTTTCACGAAGCCGAAAGGGAGCGGATGGGATTCCGTTATGGCCTTTATCAACAGGAATAAAGAGAAACTTCAATTCAGATACATGAATGCTGTGCTTCCAGTGCTTGATGATTGGAATAGGAGTCGCAAGAGTGGAGAAACGACTAAACATGCGAGCCAGATAGCCTTGTATTATTATCAGAAGCTGACAGAGCAAGAAGGCTTTTATTTTAGTTCTCGCGATGATACCAAAGACAAGCTTATAAGGACAATCTTAAATGGATCTGGTGAAATCAAAGCCGAATTGACTGCGATAGTGGACGAAATTATCGCGGCTAACGACACTTCTCATCGAGGAAAGTATTACGAGTTAGTTAAAGTAATACTCTCGTCAGTCAGTGATAGTTCCGAGATTACGAAACAACTTCCGGAACAAGTTATAAAGTTAGCAAACCTTTTCTGGTTCTATAAGCCAAAGGAGAGAGATGGTTATCCTTTTTCAGATTACAGAAACGATATTGAACAATACTTTGACCTGACCGAAGGTCATTTGGAATATTACCCGGCAAGCGCCTTACAAACGCCTATTTTTCCGCTGTTGCAGACCAATCCTCAAAAGGCAGTCGATTTTATTCTTGCGTTCACCAATAAATCGATTGAATATTTCGCGAAGTCGGAATTCGCTCAATATGAGGCAGAAGAAATAGACGTTGTCATAAACGGTTCAGAACAGACAATTAAGCAATATATCTGTCACAGGATTTGGAATTTATACCGCGGCACCCAGGTGGCGCCGTCATTGCTTGAATCAATCCACATGGCCCTGGAGCGATGGTTGCTTTGGGTTGTTAAATCAGGAAGCCAAGAGGTATCGGAAAGCTGGTGCTTGTATTTGCTCAAGAACTCTCGGTCGGCATCGATTACAGCCATTGTCGTGAGTGCTGTTCTAGCTGAACCCTCAAAGTTATTCAATATCGCTCAAGTGTTATTTCGAACCCAGGATTTTTTCTTTTTTGATACGGCACGAATGCAATTGGATATGACGGCAAAAAGCACATATGCGATAAGCCATGATCCGACAGGCTTTTTCAGGAACGAACGCATTGCCACTTGCAACGACAAGCATCGTTCATGGTCACTTGAGCATTTAGCTCTTCATTACCAAATGTTCGCCACCGAAGAGGAGGGAGAAGAAATTGCCAAACAGCGGCAAGAAATGCTTTGGAAGATTTTCGACGATTATTACAAAAAGTTGCCGGAAAAATCAAAAGAAACGGAGAGTGATAAGACATGGAGATTATATCTTGCCCGAATGGATAGGAGAAAGATGAAAATAACCACGGAGAAAAAAGATAATCAGGTCCTTATAAGCTTAAATCCGGAAATAGATCCTGAATTGAAAAAGTATAGCGAAGATTCCTTGGCAAAAAGTTCGGAATCAATGAAACATTTGCCGTTGCAACTATGGGCCAGAAACAGGTTCGAGAAAAGCGAGGACTGCAAGAAGTATCCAAAATATGAAGAAGACTACAAGCTTGCCATATCCGAGACAAAGGAAGTTATAAAAGGGCTAGATGCCGACGAGAGCGAAGAGAAGAGTTTTACTTTGTTCTATCACTCCGTTCCTGCATATGTTGGAGCAGTATTAATTAGAGATTTTCTGGAGAAGCTAGATTCGGAAGAAAAGAAATTTTGCAAAGAAATAATTCTCAAAAGCGCTTCTGCTCCCATAATGGATGGCTATAATTACCAGGCCGGCGATGGCGCAGATGTGGCTATCAGTGCGCTACCGCGTCTATTGAAAGATTTTCACAAAGATTCTCATGAAATAAAGAAAATTCTTCTTTTTACGCTGTTTGATTCGTATCCCATCGGCATGAGCCAGAAACTTTCTGATTACTCATCTAGGGCTATTTTAACCCTATGGGGAGAAAGCCCGGTAGATGCACAGTCGCTTCTTTGGGGGTATTTGCAGATGAAACCGCTATATGATGAGTTGTGGGAGTCTTTTCGCAAAGAGAGTCAAAAAAAAGGAACTTACAATTTTTCTAAAAAAGAATTACTCAAACAGTTTTCCAAAAAATATGAAACCGAAATCAAAAAAATTCTCGAAAATAAAAACGAATGTGCCGATGTAGGCAGTATCGAACAAATCAATACTGATACGCTTGTCACCGCGTTTGAGTTTTTGCCCATTGAAATTCCTGAAGAATACCATAAGACTTTCGTGAAGCAAATTATTCCCGTACTTTCGAAAAAGTTATTTAAGGACCGACACGGAAGAGATGAAGACGAAAGCTTTGATTATGGTGAAAAACATAGATTTCTTGATAAACTTTCTTGCATCCTTTTGTCTCTGAAACCTGAAGATATCGAATCCTATATTAAACCTGTTCTGGATGGCTTCAAGGATTCAAAAGACGCGGCGGAATTTTTCGAATCTTTTATCAGTGCGGAAGACCGCTTGGCGCAGTACGAACAGTTCTGGACTGTTTGGAAGCTTTTTTATCCGAAAGTTGTTCCTCTTGCTCAAGGTAAGGAATCAAGATTTTATTCAAAAGAAGTAATTCGTACGTATCTTCTCGCTTGGAGTTTTTGGAGAGAAGGTGCCACAGAATGGCACACTTTGAAAGATCGTGAAAAAGCTTTCTTCAAGAAAGCATCCGAAGATATGGGCGCCAGTCCATCAACGTTGTATTCTCTTGCAAAGTTACTAACTGACATAGGAAGCGGCTTCAAGGAAGAGGGGATAATTTGGATTAGTGATATGCTGAAAAACAATCCCGATTTATCGAACCAAGAACTGGAACCGAACTCCGTTTATTATCTGGAAAATCTCATGAGAGGATATGTTCTAAAGAATAGACATAAGGTAAAAACGATTCTTAGCCTTAAAACCAAGATTTTAGTTATTTTGGATTTTTTGCTGTCAAAAGGATCTGTAACGGCGTATATGTTGCGCGAAGATATATTATAAAAAATAAAATAGTATTTTTTAACCTTAAATCTACTATTAGATAAAATTTTTGATAATTATCTTCTTATCCTTCATCACCAGCTTACTCTCCAGACATGCTAAAACCTCTCGTTTCTCAAGAATAGAGCCCTCCTTAAGCACATATTTAGCATAGTTTCTAATATCTAAATCTTTCTGTCTTTCAAAGTCGTTACCGGCTACACCCAGTATTCCTTTGCTGAATTTGTAGAATCTACTTACTTCATCTTCAAATTTGTTTTTGATTCCTATTTCATTAATATCAATTTTATCCATTAGCCCAACTAATTGCTCTATTAATTCTTCTTCTCTAAGCATGCCATGGTCGCATTTAACATTCTTGGACCTGGCACAACCATAATATACATATCTTCTAACTGATCCATCGATCAGTTTTTATTTTCTCTTAAAATAGACGAGATATCGGCTTTATGCTATTTTTATTATATATGACTAACTACGCCGTAAAGTATTTAAACCAAAAAGTGTCAATTAAAATTGACCGCCAACTGGGCACTAAACACCCTCGCCATAATATTTATTACTCGGTAAATTATGGTTATGTTGAAGGTGATATAGCTCCAGACGGTGAAGAAGTGGATGCTTATTTGCTCGGCGTCTTTGAGCCAGTAGAAAGCTTTACTGGCAAGTGTATTGCCGTTATTCATCGCCTAGATGATGATGACGACAAGTTGATTGTGGTACCGGATGGTAAGAATTACTCTATTGAACAGATAGTGGCGCTGACAGAGTTTCAAGAAAGATTTTTTAAGTCAGAAATAATTACTAAATTATGAGCCGAGAGCTAGAACTAGAGCGAACATATCTTGCAAAATTTTTACCCAATGATTTAAAAAATAGCCCTAGCAAGGAGATTATTGATATTTATTTCCCTAAGAATGTTCATCGGCCAAATATAAGGATTAGGCAGAGCGGTGGCCTTTACTTTATAACTAAAAAGACACCGACAGGATTAGATACTTTTTCTCAGCAAGTTGAAGAAACTATCCCTTTGACGGCTGAAGAATTTTTGACTCTTTCCGTAGTTGATGGTCACAGGGTGGTAAAGACTAGATACTACTATCCCTATGGCCAACAAATAGCCGAGGTGGATGTTTTTTCTGGTGAGCATGAGGGATTAGTCTTGGTCGATTTTGAATTTAGCAGCGTAGAAGAGATGAACAATTTTGAAATGCCCGATTTTTGCCTGGCCGATGTTACGGAAGAGGAAATTATCGCTGGAGGTGTTTTAAGCCATGAAACAATGTTTTCAGTTATGAAAGTTTTGGAAAAATTTTCTTATCAAATAATAAATAATTAATTTCTCAGACTTGATTTATGAAAGATAAAAAACACATTATAATATATTCTCATGGTTTTGGAGTCCGTCGCGATGATAATAGGCTACTTAGTGATATCGCCGACGCCTTGTCAGGCGCTGAATCCATTTTATTCGATTATTATGAGGCAGATGAAACTAGAAAGACTTTAACCATTTGTTCATTCAGCGAACAAGTAGAGAAGTTGACTAAAATTATTAACGAAATCAGGTCGGCTAATCCGGATGCTATAATTGACTTAATTGCCCATTCACAAGGAACCATTGTGGCCGCACTCGCAAATCCTGAGGGAATTAGAAAAGCAATTTTTTTAGCGGCAGTTTTTGATCTTAGTCTAGAACGTACTTTAGAGCGGCATAGATTAAACCCTGAGGCTCTAATTAATTTAGAGGGGGTTTCAATAATTCCCTCTAAGTCCGGCGGGTTCGATAGAATAATACCAGCTAAATATTGGCGGGAGCGCGCGGAAATTAAATCTTTTGAGGCCTATAATAATTTTGCCGAGAAAACGGAAATTGTTTTTGTTGAGGCTAACCAAGATCAGCTTTTGCCGAAAGTTGACTTATCTCCGCTTAGTAAAAAAACGAAGGTAATCTCTATCGATGGCAATCATGGTTTTGAAGGGGAGGCGAGAGAGGTTCTATTTGGTATTATTAAAAAGGAAGTCGAGTTATAACAATATGAAAAAAGCGCTTATCACATGTTATGTAAACCCAGACTTAGATGGAGTGGCCGGAGCTTTTGCTTATGGTGAATTTTTACAAAAGACAGGCAGAGAATCTATTGTTGGAATTATTGGCGATCCGCATGACGAAGCTAAATACATTTTAGATCGTTATAATATTCCATATCCCCGGACAATTAGTAACGCAGATAATTTTGAAGAAGTTATTTTAGTTGATGCTAGCGATTTAAATGGCCTGGAGGGAAATATTGCACCGAACAAAGTAGTTGAAATTATTGATCACAGAAAAATTAATGAAGCTGATAAATTTCCTAATGCTAAGGTACAAATTGAATTAGTTGGCTCAGCTGCTACTTTAGTAGCAGAAAAATTTATTGAAAATAATATTAATATTTCCAAAGAGTCAGCAATTTTACTTTGTGGAGCTATTATATCTAATACTCTTAATTTTAAAGGCGGAGTTACAACAGACAGAGATAAAAAAGCTGTAGAGTATCTTAATAAAATAGCACTCTTGCCAGATAATTTCTGGAAAGATCTTTTTATGGCCAAGTCAGATTTATCGGGCGATAAATTAAAAGAAAGAATTGAAGGCGATTTTGCTTGGTTTACTTTTGCTGATAAAAAAGTTGGTATTGCTCAAATTGAAATTGTTGGAGCCGAGAAGCTTATCCAGGAAAGAATTGAAGAAATTATTAAGGTGCTTGAAAAAATAAAGCAAGATATGGGACTAGATTATATTTTTCAAAATACTATTGAGTTAGAATTAGAATGTAATTATTTTATCAGCCCAGATTCAAAAACACAGGAACTACTGGAAAAAGTTTTAGATATTAAATTTAATGAGACTGTCGCTAAAAGACTAAATTTAATCATGCGCAAACAAATTGTGCCGTTAATTAAAGAGGAATTAGAGAAATAGTATGAAACTCTATTTAACTTCAAACGGATTTGAAGATAGTGCTGTTGCGGATTATTTTAAGAATCTGGTTTTGCCTAGACAGATAGCAGATTTATCTTTTCTCGTTATTTCCGTCCAGGATAGTGATTCCGATGCCGTCTACCTCCAAAAAACCATCAACGAGCTAAAGGGAATTGGCGTGATTAATATTGAAGTCTTTAAATTACGGGAAGATAAATTTGTATCAAGTAAAGAGTATGATGTTATTTTTGTCTGTGGTGGCAACACTTTTGTGTATTTAGATAGAATCAGAAAGACGGGTTTGGCTAAATTTATTATCGATGCGGTCAAGAGTGATAGAAGCATCTACGTTGGAGTAAGTGCTGGGAGTATTGTGGCGGGTCCAGACATTGCGATTGCCGGGGATGAAGACTCTAATGATATTGGATTAACTGATTTAACAGGGCTTGAGTTAACGGACCGCGTTATATACCCTCACTATACAGAAGGTAGCCGGGAATATCTTGATAGTTTTCAGAAAACATCCAAATTTCCGGTTATTGAAATTAGCGATATTCAGGCGGTCTATTTTAATTATAACGACGAAGGCATCTTAAAAGATAGGCAAATTATTGGACAGGGTTATGCCTAAGACAAACAACAAGACGATAAGTAAAGAACAAATTACTCCTTTTTGTCAGGCAGTCTACAGGGCGGCGTCCCTAGTTCCTGCCGGCCGAGTGACCAGCTATGGAGCAATTGCTCGTTTTTTGGGTAAGCCTGGTTCTGCTCGGGCAGTTGGCAATGCTTTACATATTAATCCTTTTGCTCCAAAAGTTCCTTGCCACCGGGTCGTTAAAAGTGATGGCAGTATAGGCGGTTTCGCGGATGGAGCAAAGAAAAAAATTGCCATTTTGCGTCGTGAGGGCGTGATTTGTTTAAATGGTCACGTTCAAGATTGGTCTAAAAAATATTACTCTTTCTAAAATTGTATGCTTTTAGAATATTCTAAAAAAAAGAAAGTCGTATTAATAATTATTTCCTTAGCCTTTATTCTGTCTGGGCTTTTTATCTCTCTATATTCTCCGGTTATCTTTCAAGAAGGCAATCCTTGGCCACAACTGAAAGGAGTTTTTCAATTAAGTTTCACTGATAAGGAAATGGTTGCGATAGCCGATAACCGGTACATGACTAAAAGTGAAAATGGTTTGGAGATTATTAAAAAATATTTAGCAGAGAAGGGGTATCGCTTCGTCGAACAAATGGGCTCTGGATATTTCTATCAGTCGGATACTCAGTCAATTGCTGTTGTTAGGCGCCAGTATAGTCGTTTTTATGTAATTTGGAGCATAGGTGAGCCAAATAGTCTTAATAATTTAGCTGAATCGCGGGAATATAATACTATCGCTGAAGAACTACAAGAATGTTTACCAAAGAGCGACATGGCGAGCCATGAAAAATGCAGCGAGCTTTTAGCTGCAATCAGAAACTTTGCTGATTGCGTTGCAGCCGGTTTTAGTATTATGAAATCAAATCCGCCGCAATGCGCAGCGCCAGATGGTCGGATTTTTACAGACGAGACTAATAGTTCTTGGGACATGGTTTTAACGGCTCTTAACGATTGCGAGGTTGAAAGCGTTTTTCAGTCCCATAGCCGTTTTGTTTCGGCAGACCTGAAAAATGGTAATAAGATGACCACCTACGAGCCGCAGATTGACGATATTATGAACGCAGTTGATAGTTTGGGAGGAAGGTGTGGAAATATCAGAATGGCTACCGAATAAGTAGTTGTTAAAAATATGAGAAAAAAAATTAAAATAGCTTTTCTTGTCTTATTAATACCATTAGGGATATTCTTGTTTATTTATGGCGGATATGATGATAGCCCCGGCGCCCAGGGGCTGGGACTTTTAGTGGTTATTGGCAGTGTGGTTTGCATTTTTAAGGCATCAAGGAATTTTTAGTAGATAGGGGCAATACCTTGATTTATAATTTGGTATACTTTAAAGATATGAATATTAGACCAGCTAAAAAGGCGGACTTACCGTCATGTGAAGATTTGTGCAATTCTCCCGAGTTATTTTATCCAAACGGTGGGCATTTTACAGTCGACCACTTAAAGCGTCTCCTAAGTAATAAATATTTTCTGGTAGCTGAAGTGTCTGAGAAAGTTGTCGGTTTGATTTTCGGTGAAAAACTAAAGGCCGCCGGATCTATAGTCTGGGTAATAGTGGTTGACAAAAGATTTAGAGGACAAGGAATCGGCAGGAAGCTGCTTCAGAAATTTGAGGAAAATGCTAAAGCAGATGGTTGCTCCTGGACTGTTCTCTATGCGTCAACCAAGGATAAAAAGACCCTGGAATTTTATAAGAAGCAGAGATACGATATCGGACAGAAATATATTGAGTGTGCTAAAGATTGGTAATTATTAAATATAAGCTATGGCGACCATTATTTCTCACGTGGCGATAGTAAACAGGCGGGGAAAGATTTTAATTCTCCGTCGTTCTTTGGGCGAAGAGGTTCTCCCTGGTCTCTGGGACTTGCCCGGCGGAACCACTAGATTAAAAGAAGGGCCAATGGAAGCTGCTATTCGCGAGGCAAGAGAAGAGTGTGGATTGCTGGTTTCTAACTTAAGGCCATTAATTTGCCTGTCTAATTGGGACAATGGTAAGCAGGAAAAATTTGTTACCATTATTTTTATTTGCCATAGCCATAAAGGCAGGATAAGACTCAATCAAAAAGATCATGACGATTATCTCTGGGCAGAAAGAAGTGATCTGAGCAATTTAAAAACAGTGGGATATTTGAAAGGAATGTGGAAATTGATAAAATCTTAGTATGGATATTTTTAAGAAGTTAACAGAATTAAATTTTCCTCTAGGACACTATGTTTTAGTTGGCAGCGCTCCGCTTGCGGCTCGTGGTCTCAGAGAGGCAAATGATTTAGACATTGCCGTTACTGGCGTCCTTTGGGAGGAATTAACTAACTCCGGTGATTACGTTCTAGAAAAACGTTACGGTCGGCAATTTTTGGTTGATAAGAAATCCGGAGAGATAGATATAATAAGACAATTGGATTGGGATAAATATCCAACAACCGTTGAAGAGGCGATTCTGGGAGCCGATGTTATCAAGGGCTTTCCTTTTTTAAATATTTCCGAAACTATAAAATTTAAAACCGCCTTGGGGCGCGAGAAGGATTTTCGAGATATAGAAGCACTAAGGGATTACTTAAAAATAAAAAAATAACCATATTTTTCTTTAATAAAAAAGCGGATAATTTTCCGCTTTTTGTTTTTTCTGTAAAAGCACTGTGTCTCCAGAGGGAATCGAACCCCCATTTTAAGCTCCGGAAGCTCACGTCCTATCCGTTGAACGATGGAGACTGTTATTTTTATGAGTATTTAAATTCTATAGCAATAGCATAACTTTGCCAAGTATTAACCATTAATTATCAACCTAGTTTTGGTTAGACATCAAAGGCAATTTTATGTTATTATGAACAAATAAAGACCGGTTTTTATTAATAAATATTTAACAATAAAATTATGACTACTAAAAAAATAACCCCGACTTTTGTCGCTTCTTTAATCGACCATACTAATATTGAGCTATCTGCCACTCCTAAAGATATAAAACAGCTTTGCGCCGAAGCTTTGGAATATAATTTTCGTGGCGTTGATGTGCGTCCAAAATATGTTAAACTCGTTAAAAAAATGGTTAAAGGGACTAATATTAAAGTAGTTGTTTTAATTGATGCGCCGATAGGAATTAGTTCAACTGCCGAAAGGTTAAAAGTTTGCCGCCAGGCTAAGGCTGACGGAGCAGACGAGCTTGATGTTGTTATGAATTTAGTTGATGTTAAATATGAACGTTGGAATAAAATTCTAAAAGATCTTAAAGCTATTAGTCGTCTTTTGCCGACCAAAGTAATTATCGGTTCTGGTTATTTAACTGATGAAGAGGTTATCAAAGCTTCACAGATTGTCAAACAATCCGGAGCTATTTGTGTTAAAACAGCCACCGAAAAAGATCCCCTTGAAAGACGGGAGCTTATTGAAAAAGCCCATCATCTTCAATTAATGAAAAAAGGTGCGCCGGGATTATTAATTAAAGCCTCGGCTAAAATCAGTACTTTAGCTGATGTGAAGTTAATGGTGAAAAATGGTGCCGATATTATCGGAACTAGCTCAGGCGTGAAGATCATGGTTGGTTTTAAAAAATAATTAAACTACTATGAAAAAAATTTTAAAGACTAAACGGCCGGCCAAGATATTGAAAAAAGCGACCGCGCCTTTATATCCCGATCCCGATTTGCCACCGGTCAAGGAAGATTTCCGTAAAACTTTTGAGTGGCGGATTTTTAAGATTATGGCCGAGTTTATTGATGGCTTTCATTTTTTAGCGGATTTAAAAAAATCGGTAACCGTATTCGGTTCGACTGTTTTGCCGGAAAGCGATAAGCACTATCAATCTGCTCGCCGTTTTGGCCAATTGATTGCTCGTCAGGGCTATACCATGATTACTGGCGGCGGACCGGGTATTATGGAGGCGGCGAATCGCGGCGCTTTTGAAGTCGGCGCTGAGTCGGTCGGGATTAATATCGATCTCCCTGAAGGACAGAGAATGAACGAATATGTTACTAAGCCAATCGGCTTTAGTTATTTCTTTACCCGTAAAGTCATGATGTCATTTTCATCCGATGCTTATATCTTTTTTCCGGGCGGATTTGGAACGCTGGATGAATTTTTTGAAATGGTAACTTTAGTACAAACTAAAAAACTCGGTCGCCAGGTACCGATTATTGCCGTCGGGCGTGATTATTGGGATCCATTTTTCAAATGGTTAAAAACAGAAGTCTATGGCCGTTATGGAGCGGTGAAGAAGTCTGACTTAGATATTATTAATATTGTTGATGCTCCAGAAGAGGCGGTTAAATTAGTTTTAAAACTCAGGGCCAAAAAGCTTGCTAAAAAGTAAATTTTTGGTAGTATATATGAAGTTCTTAAAATTAAAAAACAAAAAATAATATGGTCGAAAAAATTCCCGAGGCTCTTAAACCGGAGGTCCCACAAATCAACCCGAAAAA
>CAZPKN010000025.1:0-11233 GCA_964587195.1 uncultured Gammaproteobacteria bacterium
TTGTTCGCTATCTGGTAATGTTCAACCATAATCAGTAGCGCCGTCAAACGAATTTCATGAATTTTACTTTTCAAGAGCGTCACAATATCGGTCATTTTCAAGCCAGTATATTTTTTCGCCAAACGCCGACAATCGGGCACATTAAGGCCCCAAAAAATATCGCCCTCGCCGTATTGTCCCGAACCGGTTTTGAAAAAACGCTGCAAGACTATAGTTTTAGAAGAATTTCTTAATCTTTTTAACTCCCCCATTAAACCATTAAGGGATAATTCTTGGCGGCTGATTTTGTTTTTATTCTTAGGTGGCATATTATAAAAAAAATTAATCAAAAAATGATTAATTAATAGTGATAACTTTTATTTTGCAATATAGTGGCCGAACGATATATTTGCTCCAACAAAACAACCCTGGCTAGTTCATGAGGAAAGGTTAAGAGAGACAAAGAAAGAGCTGGATATTTTTGATATAGGTCGTCACTAAAACCTAAAGCTCCTCCTACAACTAGAATTAGAGGATCCTTGTTATTTAGCCACTTGGCTAAATCGGGAGAATTATATTCCTCCCCTCTCTCGGCCAGTAAATATACCAAGCGGTCATCTTTCTGTTTGTTTAAAAAATTCTCTATCCGCTCGCCATCGAATTCTTTGGCCCTTTCCCTGGTCTGCTCGTTAAAAGGCGCTGCTTCAAGTTCGATTACCTTAACGCGGGCGTATGGTTTTAAACGTTTCAAATACTCGGCCGCTAAAGCGTTATAATGCCTATCTTTTATCTTTCCGACGGCAACTAAAATAATATCTAACATAATCTCTGAAGATAGTATATAAAAAGTAAAAATTTATCTTATTATTGTTCATTTTTTCCTATTAACTATGCTCATTACCACGATCCAGAGGAACCGCCGCCTCCGGACGAACCGCCGCCGAAACCGCCAAAACCTCCGCCAGAAGAGCCGTCGCCGAAACCGCCGCCCCCGAAAAACCAAGGACCGCCGCCTTTGCCTGATTTATATGGTTTTGGTTTAGGAAAGACGCGTGAGACTAAATAATCAAAGATGAGTCCTAGTATCAAGAAAATTAACGGCAAGATTATTAAGGAGGCCGACAGTATTACAGCAATAATGACTCCTAAAATCAACCCGACCAAGCCGCCTTGCCACCAAGCCTTGCTTTTAGCTAAATAACGCCATAAAGCGACTAACATATAAAACCCAAAAACAACCAGGATTATTAATAAATCTGGGTCAGCCTTAAAAGATTGGAGGAGTGACTGAGTAGAGCTATATTCGCCTTTCGTAGCCGCTATGATGTCGGAAGTCGCTTGATCTATCCCTTCATAATATTTTTCCGCTCGGAAAGCTGGTTTTAAAGTATTATTGATAATCTTCGCAGCAGTTGCGTCCGGCAAGGCGCCTTCTAGGCCATAGCCGACTTCAATCCGCATCTGCCTATCCTCAAGGGCGACCAATAATAAAACGCCGTTGTCATTTTGCGCATTCCCTATTCCCCATTCCTCAAACAATTTAACCGCATAATGTTCAATATAATCGCCGCCCAAAGAATTGATAGTAACGACCGAAATCTCATTGCTAGTCTCGTCTGAAAAAGCCTGTAATTTAGCCTCTAAAGAAGTTTTTTCACTTGAAGACAACAGGCCGGCATAATCATTAACAAAACCCGTCGGAGAACCGGGGCTAGTATAAGCGGAGGTAAAAGATAGCGGAGAAAAAACTAAAACCGCTAGGATAATTATTTTGAGGAAATATTTCATCTTCTAATATTTTAGAGATTAATAGAGCCGGCCGAGGAATAATTATTCCCCCCTGTTAAAATCAACTTTTGGCGCTTCAGCGGCCTCTGGAGCTGATTCAAAATAATTCTTTTCGCCATAGCCGAAGCTAGCAGCAATCATATTCATCGGTAAGCGCTTGATAACCATGTTGTAGTTTTTCACTGATTCATTAAAACGATTTCTTTCAACGCTAACCCGATTTTCAGTGCCTTCAACCTGAGCCATTAAAGTGCTCACCGTATCAATTGACTTTAATTCTGGATAATTCTCCATAATCACCAACAAACGGCTAAAAGCACCTTCTAATTGAGAAGCGGCGGCGGTTTTCTCGCCGACTGTCTGGGCCCCAGCGTAATTAGTACGCGCTTCGGCTAAATCACCAAAAACCTTCTCTTCCTGGCTCATCGCGCCTTTGACCGATTCGACTAAATTAGGAATCAAGTCGAAACGTCTTTGATATTGAGTTTCAACTTGTGCCCATTGACCATCAACTTGTTCGCTCATAACAACCAAACGGTTATATGAGGACCAGAGCCAGCCGATTAATAGAATAATCGCACCGATAACCACTAGCCAAATAATACTTTTTTTCTTCATAGTTTTATGATTATTTATTTAATTTATTATTATCTTAATCAAGTTAGAATAAACAAAAATATAGTTATAAACAACTCTAAGATTTGTATATTATAGCATAATTTATGAGGAAAAACCAATATTTAAAAAAACAGCCGATACTAATGTATCGACTGTAAAATATCAAGACTTTAAAGAAGTCTTTCGGCTAAGCTCGAGAACGGGCTACGCAGAGTTTCTTTAAAGTTTATTATGCCAACCATTCTGGAGCCGGCGAAACGACTCATTAGATAGGTAAGACCGCTTGTCTCCTTCGTCAGGTGACGATTATCAATCTGACTTAAGTCGCCATTAAAGATAATCTTCGTATTCTTTCCAACCCGGGTCGCGATTGTTTTCGCTTGATGCCTGGTTAAGTTCTGCGCTTCGTCAATTATAATAAACGAATCGCAAAAAGTAGCGCCACGAATGGAATCAAGCGGTTGTATGGATATTCCATACTCCGCCAAGAAAGCAAAGGTGTCAAGCATTTTTAGCTTGCCACTTTCCTGCTCTTCCTGATTTTTCTTTCCATTTCCATTCCCATTATACTTCTCCACCAGGTCATGTGGTCCATGACTGCGCTCTTTCAAAATTGTTTGCAGATTTTGAACAATAGGCAGTACCCAGGGATTCATTTTTTGGTAGATATCGCCCGGTAAAAACCCAAGTTGCTGATCAGGATCAAGCGGAACAACCGGTCTGGAGATAATCATCTGACTATACTTTCCAATTTCCTGCCCTTTCTGATGCAAACCAGCCGCCAGAGATAATAAAGTTTTTCCAGTTCCGGCTCCTCCCTGCATAATCACGCAAGGAACGCTTGGATCTAAAAGCAAATGCAAGGCCGCAATTTGCTCCCAGTTTTTACTGCCGTTATGCATAGCGGAAATACCATAAGCCCTAACATCATTGCTAAAAACATTAAACTGTAAGCCTCTTTTAATTGCAATCAGCTCGCCTTTTTTAGCATTTTCTTTAGTCTGGTAACCAATTACTAAAGAGTTTTCCGCTAAAGCTCTTAGCGAGCGACCAGAAACCGGGAAAGTTTTTCTGTCTTCTGACAGTCCGGACATTTTCAATATTGGGACCGTTAGTCTCCGCTTGTCAATTTTGACTTGCGAACGTCTATAGGTCTCAATAATCAACTTTCCACGCGAGCTAACCAGTCTAGCCAGAATCTTCACCATGTTGTCACCGGTAATCATTTTAACGGCGTCATAGCCGAAATAACTACTGCCACGATTCTGCGACTTATTAATTACATGATTAAGAGTCGCAATAATTCGATGATCGGGGACGGTCTTATCTAAACTAGTGCCGGAAAAATCCATCTCCCTCTCAATGACCAGGTTGTTGTCACTGTTGCGTAAAGCTTCTTCAATCCGTCTCACAACCTCCCTAACCTCATGTCCTATACCAGGGGCACTTTTGAGCTTATCCAGCTCTAAAAGTACGGTAACTGGGATAACCAAAAGGTTTCCGTCTTTGCGAAGTTCATCAATTGCGTCAGGAGCATCAATTAAAACGTTTGTATCCGGCAAAATAACATATTTTTTATTATTTAACACCTCTGCCTTAACTGATATTGAATCTCCTTTTTTATCAGCCTCTTCATTGCCGACCACCGGTTTTTTCTGATTAATCACCGGCATTTTTATAGTTCTTTTTCTTTGATTCATTTCCTTCTATTTTTAGTTCAACAATATGAAAATTAACTCCATAACCTCCTTTCTTTGTTTTTTTGTTTTTAAATAACTCCTTTTGTTTTATATTCTAGCATAAGCTTTTTCTTAAAAAAAATCAAGTCCTAAAAAACTTGATTAATTATTGAATATTAGGAGGAAATTTTCATTTTTCCTCCTTTAATTTTCTGTACTCTCGAGCAATTCCGGCCGGTAATTTCTAACCCTAACCGGCGGACTATAAGAAATTTCTTTCTTATTAATCGCAAACGCTCGAATATAATAATAAACATTCGCTGGCAGGTTTTCCGCCAAACTTATCTTGGCGTAAAAATTATTTTTTTTATCCAAGGTGCTTATTATCATATCCCCGGAAATGTCCGGCAAGCTATCAAAGCCATGACAGAAGCCAACCGTCTCCACAGTTGAATTCCCGTCCCAGACAAGCTTGCCATAGACATCTATCCTCTTGTCGCCCAGTCGTGCTTCCGAGATTTTAACCATTAAAGGTATATTTCCCTTGCAGCCGACAAGGCTAAAGACGGCTAAGAAAACTATCGTTTTCCATAGCCAAAATTTTATTCTTTTTGTCATTTTATTGCTGTTTTTTTAATGTGCGCTGTTTACAAAATCATTTTATAATATTATATTCTATAGTTTCTGTCAAATGAGTATCAATAAGCTTCACGGTCTTTACGCAAAAAACAGGCGCTTTAGCGCCTGTTTTCTAAGTGCTTAACCCTGTTTTAACTATTTAATCTCGTACATTAAGGTAACTTCGACTCTAACTTCGTTCTGGCCGGCTTGAATGGTCGGGGCTGCTAAATCAGCTGCTCCGCCCATACCCATTTCTAATTTTGCGTTGCTATAGGCGACTACCGGTTGATAATCATTATAGCTTTCATAAACACCCTTAATTTTGCCAAGCTTCATGCCGGACTGCTCAGCAATTAAAAGGGCTTTTTCCTGAGCCTTCTCTATGGCTAGCTCTCTAGCCTGATTTTTAAGCTCGTATTCATCATCAATGGTGAAATTAATATTACCGATTTGGTTAGCGCCTTTCTCAGTCGTCTTGGCAATTACGTCGCCAATCTTGCTTAAATCGCGAATCTTCAAGCTAACGTTCTGAGTAACTTCATAGCCGATTAATTCCTGCCCCTTATTATTGGTATAATTATAGACTGGGCGCAAATTATAGTTTGAAGTTTTAATATCCTTTTCTTCAATTCCTAAACCATTCAACTCTCCCATAATTTCGTTCATTTTTTTAGTGCTATCAATAGTCGCTTCGGCGGCTGTTTTTTTAGCACCAGTACTTAAACCGACTTCTAAGTTAGCAATATCGGCTTTAGCATAGACCGTACCTGAACCAGTAACCGAAAAACGGTCCTGAGTGTTGATGCGGTTAGCGGAAATGAGGGCAACAATCACGATGCCGGCGACCGCTAAAGTTCCTAAAGAGATTAGGAAAACATGAGCTTTTTTCATATTTTTTTAGTTAATAATATTATCTATATTATACAACTATTAGTGAACTTTGTTAAACCAAATTTTAAATTAAAAAGGTAGCTTGGCGTAAACCGATTTCCCGGCTAGCTCCGCTTCTATCGCCATTAAACGATTATATTTAGCGGTTCTTTCGCTTCTGGCTGGAGCGCCGGTCTTAATCTGCCCAGTCCCTAAAGCAACTACTAAATCGGCGATGAAAGCGTCTTCGGTTTCGCCGCTGCGGTGAGAGATTACGGCGGTCATATTATTAGCCTGCGCTTTATTAACGGCCGCGATAGTTTCGGTAAGAGTGCCTATCTGATTAAGCTTAATCAGAATGGAGTTAGTTGTTTTTTCCTCAATTCCTCTTTCTAAACGCTTAGTGTTGGTAACATAAAGGTCATCGCCAACTACCTGAACAGCCGGATTAAAAGCAGTGGTAAACTTTTTGAAACCATTCCAATCGTCCTCAGCTAAAACATCTTCGAAGGAAACAATTGGATAACGACTGGCTAAATCTTGATAGAAACTTATCAGCTCGTCTGTCTTCATGACTTTATTCTCTTTCTTAAGCTCATATGCTCCATCGTTGAAAAATTCCGTCGCCGCCGCATCAATCCCAAAAACAATATCCACTCCTAATTTATAACCGGCTTTTTCAACCGCTTCGCTTAGCAAGGCAAAAGTTTCTTCATTGGAAGAAACGTTTGGGGCAAAACCGCCCTCGTCGCCGACGCTAATGCTATAGTTTTTATCTTTCAAAACTTTTTTTAAAGTCTGATAAATTTCTGCGCACATCCTCACAGCTTCCGCGATTGATTTAGCGCCGATAGGCAGTATCATATACTCTTGAATGTCTGTCGCCCAATTAGCATGCTTACCGCCGTTTAAAACGTTCATCATCGGAATCGGCATGATATATTCCCCAGAAAAATTAGGATTAAAACGGCTTAAATATTGATATAAAGGCTGGTTTAAGCTTAAAGCGGCTGCACGAGCGACAGCCATGGAAACTCCTAAAATAGCGTTAGCGCCTAAATTAGCTTTATTATCCGTTCCATCCAGAGTAATCATCAGCTCATCAATTTTTTCTTGTTCAGTTACTTCTTGGCCTATTAAAGTCGGGGCAATTTTTAGCTCAATATTTTTTATCGCTTCTAAAACTCCGGCGCCGCCATAACGAGACTTATCCCCATCGCGTAGTTCAACTGCTTCATAGCTGCCGGTTGAAGCACCGCTCGGAACAGAGGCGGAAGCGCTGAAACCATTTTCCAAAATAACCGTTGCCTGGACGGTCGGATTGCCGCGCGAATCCAAAATTTGCAAGGCAGTAATATTCTTTATTTTCATAATATTTATTGATAAATCTAAATTAACTAGCGATATAAGTTTTATGAAAAAATTCCGCCGTTTTTTTAAGAATTTTATCCATAATCTTAACAGCCTCAATCGGATAATCGCCAACGGCCGTTTCATCAGACAACATAACCATATCCGCTCTATCAAATAAAGCATTGGCGATGTCGCTAACCTCGGCTCTCGTCGGATGCGGATTCTTAATCATAGACGTCATTACTTGAGTCGCTAAAATAGTCGGCTTGCCATGCCAATGAGCATGGCGAATCAAATTCTTTTGGATAACCGGCAACTCCTCAATTGGCACCTCGATACCTAGATCGCCGCGAGCTACCATAATCACATCAGAAGCGCGGATAATCTCATCAATATTTTTCAAGGCAATGCCCCGCTCTATTTTCGAAATTATTTTAACCGGCGCGCCGCCCAGCAATTTACGCAAACGATTAACATCAGCGGCTGTTTGGACAAAAGACAAGGCAATATAATCCATGCCTGCCTTTAAGCCAAATTTGATATCTTTGATATCTTTCGCCGTTATGCCGCCTTTTTTTATATTAGTATTAGGGACGTTTATTCCTTTATTACTGCTTAAAACGCCGTTATTAATAACGCGCGCGGTAATAACCTTATCTTTAACCTCTAAAACGGTTAGTTCAATAGCACCGTTACAGAGGAAAAGTGGCTCACCTTTCTTAATGTATTTATGGAGGTCACAATTATCAATCGGAATAATTCCGCCTTCTTTATAAGGAGTCTTGGAGTAGGTGAACTTGTGAATTTCGTCAACATGAAGCATAATTCCGCCTTCAGGCATTTTGCCAACTCGAATACGCGGCCCTTGAAGATCGAGCATGATAGAAACCTTCCTATTCTTGCTTTTTTTGTTGTAGGCATCAATAATCTTTTTTATTCTAACATACTGTTCGTAACTGGCATGGGAAAAATTAACCCTAATCATGTCGGCTCCCGCCTCAATCAAAGCTAACAGTTCTTTTTTCCCTTCCGTACTCGGCCCGACCGTGGCCACTATTTTCGTGTTCATAATTTTTCCGATTAGTTGATATTTAAAAAAATAATAATATTATTAAAATTTAACCCCTCATATTATAAGGCAAAAGATGGTTCCTGGCAATAAAGAGATTTTTTGATGAAAAAATTATCTCCTAATTTAAATCTGGCTAGCCAGCTCTAAGGTTGCCTTGGCAATCTCGGCCATCTCGTCTGTCTTAACGACAAGTATTTTGACAGATGTGCCAGCCTGTTCCAAAGAAACTTCAACTCCCTCAGAACGGTTATTTAATTCTTGATCCAGTTGTATACCTAAGAATTCCAAGCCACGACAAATCCTTTCTCGCATCACAAAACTTCTTTCTCCGACTGTACCGGCTAAGATAAGAAGATTAACTCCTCCGAGCGAGGCGGCCATGCGGCCAATATTCTGCTTAATGCGTTCTACATAAACATCTAAAGCTAAAGCGGAATCTGTATCCCCATTAGCCTCGAGAATAAGCAATTCGCGGATATCATCGCTTTTTCCAGATAACCCTAAAAGTCCGCATTCATTATTAAAATAATTACCGAGTGCACTTTCATTTTTACCGAGTTTTTCCATCAGATAAATAACTGCCCCCGGATCAATATCGCCGACTCGAGTCGCCATTATCAAACCTTCAAGTGGAGTAAATCCCATGGTTGTATTGATACTTTTCCCATTTTTTACGGCCGTAATACTAGCACCTCCGCCTAAATGACAAACGACTATTTTCTCCGGTAAGTGGCCAATTATTTTCTCAGCCTGAGAAACTACCGATTGGACGGAAATGCCATGATAACCGAAGCGGCGCAAACCTAAAGCGCGGCTGTCCTTAATCGGAATGCCATAATAGCCGCAAGCATCAGGAATGGAGGCATGGAAGGTGCTATCAGAAACTCCCACGACTGGATGGCTAGCGCCTAAAACTTCTTTCAAAATGGTAATTTCTTCTAGGGCCGGCGCTAGATGAAGTGGGACTTTTTCAAGCGCCGCTCTGGCTAAATCTAAATATTCCTCATCAATAAAGCGGTTTTTCATAAAATATTCACCGGGAGCCACTATTCTAATTCCTGATAAATCTAGCTCGGATTGATCTTGAATAATCTTTTTAGTGACTAAGGAATTGACAATAAATTCTATTGCGCGGCGATAGATTTTTTCGTCAATTACCGATTTAACGCTGTCTGAAGCGAACTTTTCCGTAACAATAAAAGCGCTATCCTCCTTTTCAAAGTGGGCGGTATAGATTTTTTCCTCTCCATGATAAAAAGAATACT
The DNA here is from genome assembly GCA_964587195.1 of uncultured Gammaproteobacteria bacterium. Classification (GTDB taxonomy): domain Bacteria; phylum Patescibacteriota; class Patescibacteriia; order Patescibacteriales; family UBA12465; genus UBA12465. The sequence goes on from CAZPKN010000025.1 coordinate 9,246, forward strand.
TTTTCGAAGCGCTGCCTGTATTAATAATTAAATATTTCTTGGCCATGTTTTTATAACTTAAATAATGATTTATTCTATTCTCAGCGCTTCAACCGGATCAAGCTTAGCAGCCTGTTTAGCGGGACGATAACCAAACAAAAAGCCACACGCCAAAGAAAAAAGCAAGGAGACGCCAATTCCTTGCCAAGGGAAAGCGAACCCCCAACTAATATTTAAATATCCGGCCACAATGGTCAGTAAATACGAAACCGCGACGCCGATAACCGCTCCCAGTAACCATCCCCAAAAAGTAATTAAAATTGCCTCAATTAAAAATTGCAAAATAACATCATGCTGCGTGGCTCCCAAGGCTTTGCGCAAACCGATTTCTGGCGTTCTTTCCGTGACGGTTACATACATAATGTTCATAATACCGACGCCGCCGACTAAAAGCGAAATTAAAACAATCGCTAGCAAGAGATAAGTAACCGCGCCAGTAACCGTTCCTAAAATATCCATCATCTCCTCCATCGTTGAAACTCGAAAATCATCTTTATCTGGGTCGCTAATGTCATGGCGCTCGCGCAGTAGCGCTTTAATGTCTTCAGCGGTATCAGCCGCGAAGTTAACATCCTTAAGCTGATGCATAAAATACATCGCATAATCTATGCCCATAATTCTTTTGTGTAAGGTGTTGATAGGGATATAGGCCAAATCATTAAAATCAATAAAACTCTGCACGCCCGCCTGTTCTTCAAGAACTCCAATTACTCTGAATTTACGCGCCCCTAAACTAACTGATAAACCGACTGCATCCTGATCGCCGAACAAGTATTCTTTTAATCCGGCTCCTAAAACGATAACTGAAGACTGGCTTTTATTTTCGCCATCATCAAAATAAGTTCCGGCAGCTAACTTGCTTTTCGCGTCAATATTTATATAAGCCGGACTAGTCCCAAAAATAAATACCTTCTTGCTATCGGCGCCGTACGCTACTCTCTGTTGAGTAAGCGAAACGGCATAACTAGCGTTAATATTACTTAGCTTGTTAATCGCCTCCAAATCATCCATCTTCAAGGAAGTTAATTCGCTTGAGGCCGACATTTCTTTGCCGGGTGGTTTAGGCTCGGTTTGGATAGTATTAGTGCCGTATGATTCTAATTGTCCGTAAACTAAATTCCTAAGCATATCGCCAGCGGAAAAAACGATGACAATGGCAGCTACGCCAATCACCACGCCTAAAACCGTCAAACTTGTTCTAAGAAGATTAAGGCGCAAGGAACGAAAAGCAAGTTGGAAGGCGATCTTAATGCGCATATTATTCATAACGCAAAGCATCAATAGGATTTAAACGACTAGCCCGTTTAGCTGGATAGTAACCAAAGACTAAACCAATTAAGGTTGATAGGCCAATAGCCGCCACAACTGAAATCAGAGAAACGGCAAAATCCCAATCATAACCCATATAATTCAAAACGACGGAAACCAGATAGGCCAAAGAAACGCCAATCAAAAGGCCGATTAATCCCCCTATCATGGTCAACATAATCGCTTCAGTTAAAAATTGTCTTAAAACCTGACGATTAGTTGCCCCTAGAGCTTTACGCAAGCCAATCTCGCGCGTTCTTTCAGTCACGCTCACGAGCATGATATTCATAATACCAATCCCGCCGACCAGAAGCGACAAACTGGCCATGGCCGCTAAAAAGTAACGAATAGCATCGGTGATTGTGTTAACAAGATCTAAAGCGTCACGAAAACTACGGACAGAAAAATCATCATCAGCCGGATTGTCAATATCATGGAGCTCCCTTAGAGTAGCTTTAATATTTTCCATCACTTCATCGATATTGGCCGCATCATCAACCTTAACTCGAGCCATGCTTAGATAATTCACGCCGCCCAAATCTTTCTGAGCAAAAGCCAGCGGCACTATCACTAAATCATCATAGCTTTGGAAACCGACTTGCTCGCGCTCCTTCATTACTCCGATGACGGTAGCTGTTCTA
>CAZPKN010000026.1:0-10860 GCA_964587195.1 uncultured Gammaproteobacteria bacterium
ATACTATGAACCATTGCCAGCCGCCGTCGCTTTCCCAAATATTTCTTTGAACAATTTACTAGGAGAAGTTATTTCTCGGGCGGGTCTAAAACAATTGCGTATTAGCGAGACGGAAAAATATGCGCATGTTACTTTTTTCTTTAACGGCCAAAAAGAAAAATCTAATAAAGGGGAAGATAGAATATTAATTAATTCTCCGAAAGTGGCGACTTATGACTTAAAACCAGAAATGAGCGCGCCAGAAATCGCTAAAAAGCTAACCAAAGAAATTGGTCTTAAAAAATATGATTTTATCGTCGTTAATCTAGTTAACGGCGACATGGTCGGGCATACGGCCGATAAAAAAGCGATTATCAAAGCGATTGAAGCGGTTGATAAGGCTCAAGGAGAAATAGTTAAAGCCGCTTTAAATAATAATTATTCTTGTCTTTTAATAGCGGACCACGGTAACGCTGAGGATAAAAGCGCTAAAACCATGACTAGCCATACGACGAATCCTGTTCCGGTAATTTTAATTAGTAATGATAAGAAATTACAGGCTGTTAAGATTAAAAAAGGAGCTGGGCTAAAAGACGTTGCGCCGACTATTTTGAAAATTATGAACTTAAAGACGCCACCGGAAATGACAGGGAAAAGTTTTATAGTCTAAATACCTAAAGGCTTTATGATGATTTCTAGAAAAAAATTAATATTACTAGCGGCCGCAATTATTGTTGCGGCCGGTTTTTTTCTGTTTTGGAAAGAGATAAATTTACCTGATAGCGAGACAGGGGTTTATAACCAAGAAATTAATTATGAAATGCCTCTGGAAAACAGGGTTATTTCTGATTCCGAAAAGGAGCTAATTGAAGAAGGTGTTGATGATGCGGCTACAAGTTCTGAGATAATTACGGAAGTTAAAACGGAAAAAACCTTGGATGCTAATCAGTCAGAATTAATTAAAGAAACAGAAACTATTCCCCAGAAGCCTATAGAGGGGGACAAAGTCGAGACAAAAAACATTAATATCTCCGTTCCATTTACTACTCAGGCGCCGCTTATAAAATGGGATGACCCGCGCCAGCAGGATGGCTGCGAAGAAGCGGTCGCCGTTATGGCGATGGCTTGGGTTAAGGGAGAGGGCCTAAAAACAAAAATAACGCCGGCTGAATTTGAGGCCAGAATCTTAGCTCTATCAGATTTTCAAGCAGAAAAGTATGGCGAGTTTAGAGATACGTCTTTATCTGATATGGAGGCTTGGATATTTAGGGATTATTTCTCTTATGAAAAAACAGAATTGAAAGCGGTCGCAACCACCCTAGACATTATCAGTGAGCTTGAGGGCGGCAAGATAGTTTTGCTTCCTATGGCCGGTCGAGAGTTAAAAAACCCAAATTTTAAAGCCCCTGGACCTTTAACCCACATGATTTTAATAAAGGGTTATGATTATCAGGCTAAGGAATTTATTACCAATGATCCAGGGACGCGTTTAGGAGCCGATTATCGTTATCCGGCCGAGCGAATTTATAGCGCTATTTGGGTTTATCCGACCGGATATCATCAAGAAACTAAGGCCAGAGAAAAAATGATGTTAATAGTGAGTCGCTAGTCTAATTTACCATAATCAGTATTTATATTTATTGCCCCGTTCGGGCTGGTTGACATTTTTGTCTCACATTAGTAATATAAAATAATTCTTTAACAATAATCGCATTATTTTTCAGAGTCGCTCTCCCTCGAGAAAAGCTTTGAAAATAGTGCTAATAATAACCAAAAACAAAAAAAAGAACATGGAGAAAAAAGAATGGACTCAGAAAGACGGGTATTGGGAAAAAGATGGTGTAATTTTTCCAAGAGTGGCGCGCATTAAAACAGACAAATTGTTAAAAGATCCGGAACTGAGAGGATTTTTTAAACCACGTACCTTTGTTCATTATTGCGAAAACTTTATTTATAAAGAAGAGATTAGCGATAATGAATTTATTTATTTTGCGTCAGTAAAGAATGTTGAAGGCGACGATACGGCTTGTCGACCCATACCACTCGGATTACTGGAGTTTACTTCTCAGCAAAAAAAAGAAATAGTAAAGGCGACTAATTGCCCGAAATCAGCTTTTGAGAAGTTACCAACAGGAATTCATGACGAAGCAGTATTTGATGAGCCATTTGGGGTTGAGCTGGATGGGGTTGATTATTTGGGGGATGATTATCTTGATGTTGGCAGTAATCTCGGGCTTTAAAATCTGAGCACAGTATTAAGAAGGGGCTTAATTGAACCTTCTTTTTATTTACCAAAAGGGAATAAAATGCTATTATATTTATATAATTCCTTAATTATTTAAATTTATGAAAAAAACAGTTCATGTTATTTTAGCGACCGCTCTTGCCCTCGTCCTTGTTTTACTAATTTTATGGCAAGTTAATAAATTTTTTGAACGCCAGACCATTAAAGAGGTTGGACAAAAAACAGACTTAGAGCAAGTTTCTTCGGCTGAAGAGTATGAACAGCTATCGGCTTCTCTAGCGCCAACCACGGACAACGCTATTCCCTTAGAGGATTCTATCAGCGATGAGTTAAGAGAATCGCTTCTGCCTCGAAACTAAATAAACATTTAGCTATTATTAGAGGATAAAAGCCAACATAATTGACAGATTTGTAAAAATAATGTATAATTATCTATTCGGTTTTAAAATATCCTGAATAAACCCAAGCATTTAGGGGTAAGTCTAATGCAAGTCCTTTGAAAACAAAAAAATTATATATCATGAAAAAATTAATGTTTGTCGTGTGGTTAGCGATAGCTGGCCTGGCACCGTTTTTTTTGTTGAGTTGTGAGCCGGAAGTTGAAAAACCGATCATCACGATAATCGATATTGAAGAAGTAACCGACACAAGCGCAATTGTTGTCGGTGAATTGGTCTCTAACGGCGGCGCCACCATTATTGAAATGGGAGCGACCGTCTATCCTAATAGAACTATTATCTTTGAGGGACAGTTAGTCCCGGGACGTTTTACTGTTAAAGTAGACGGCCTTGTTCCAAACACTGATTATCAAATCGGTGTCTATGCTACCAACATCGCCGGGCGAAGTTTGGGCGGTTGGATTAGTTTTAGGACTAAGCCAGCGACACCGGTTGATGATAAATTCAGCCTGCCTGGGACCAGGATGACCGATGTTATTACTGATTCCGAGGGTAATGTCTATGTCGCCGGAACTTTCGGGGGAGTAGATCGCCGTAATGATTGCTTTATTGCTAAGTTTGACTCTGAGGGGGGTTTAGCTTGGAGAGACAACATTGTAACTTCAGGTTATGACTTTCCCAGAGGGAGGATGGTTATCGATGAAAATAACGAAGCAGTCTATTTCCATCATAATCGCGATGACAAGCTCGGTATTGGGGGCGGGGATTTATATCTCAATTCCTATAATGCTGAAACAGGGAGTCTCAACTGGAGCAAGCCGCAAGAAGGTTCGGCTGGATATGCAATTTTAGATCATTCCGGGAATATTATTGCTAATCGAGGTAACAGTGGAACTTTCTTAATTTCTCCAGCAGGAGAGAAAATTGCTTCTTATCCATCGGGACAAGGAGTCGAAGGCGGCGCTTGTTTCTGGGGTGATGACTTATTGACGGTTGGCAGCATTTTGAATAATTCAAAAACTGTTATTCGCGTTAGCAAATTTTCTGGATTTTTTCAAGAAAAAATCTGGAGCTTTGATGGGTCTGATTTTCCCGATATCATCGGCGCTAGCGGTATAGTTTGTTTTCCGGAGGATTCATTAGTGGTTGTTTCTTGGCTGGCTGGTCGTTTTGATACCGGTGAAGAAATGAAGACTTTCATTACGGCATATCAAATAAGCTTCTCCAATCCCATTAAAGTCTGGGAAAAGGAATACAAGACGTGGGGACTCGGATTGATACGGGAAGATGATGCTATTTATGCTTTTGCGCCCGTCCACCGTTCTTTTTCTCCAAGAAAAATCAATCTTCAAGGGGAAGAAATTTGGAAAGCAGCCGCCAGTAATGGAGTAATTTCTGTTCATCAGGACAAAACATTCCTGGTTGACGGCGGCGGTATGGTTAAAATTTTAAAATAATAAATAGAGCTCCGATTCTTAATATCGGAGCTTTTAATTTAACTAAATCAGTAAATTTGTATACGAAATTCTTAAAATATGGTATTATATAATTATAATAAAATTTAAAAATGTTTGTATGAAAAAAGATTTTTTTTCTAATAAAAAAAGCATTGTCGCTATTTTTTCGATAGTTTTTTTATTAGTTTCCCTTTCTTTAATTTTTAAAAGCCAAGCTCAAGAGCTGGCCGAAAGCTCTCTGTCTGCTTTTTTAAAGGTGAAAGAGTACGCTTTGTTTGGCGGCGGGGTAACCATTGGGCTTAACAATCCGATTAATGCTTTAATTGTTCAGTCCGGTAAAGTCGGGATTGGCACTACTAACCCTACTTCTTTGTTAACGGTTAATGGGGACGTGGAAATTACCGGTACAATAAAAGCGCAAGGGGGATATGAAAATCCTTTGACTTGTCCAATTTTTGGCGATGTGGTCGGTGCTCATGGACACAAAAGCTTCCCAGGACAAACACTGAGACGATATAGCGGCCTAGTCCCTAATTATGGAGTTGTGGTAGACGAGGTAAGCGCTGGAGGTGATGAGCGCCTATTTTGGAGTAATTGTACGGTTAATCCGGCAAATAGAACGATAACGTTTAGTAATCCAGGGGTGCAAGATGGAGGAGATACCGGCACGTTTACTTATGGAGCACATGATGAAATAATGCCAGTTTTCAGAAAAGCAATTGGATACTCGAGCATAACCCCAACAGCGCGCTTAGCCCAATATAGTGGAAACGCATTTTGTCAGGAATTAGGTTTAGTTACGACTGGCTCACTTAATTTTACTTCAGGAAGTGTTAGAACGGCCGCGTTTGTATCGGGCGATCGCTGGGAAATAGCTCCCCTTACTTATACTTCATACCTTACTTCTGTAACCTGTACGCTGCCATAAAATATCTATTAGAAATTTAAGTGCTCTAAATAAAATACCGCAAGCTTAAAGCGCGCGGTATTTTATAAAGATTTTTACATTGTTATTCAATACAACAATCAATCACTTTTCTGACCAGGGCACCGAGCTTGCCGCTTAAACCTTTTTTTTCTTTATCTTCTTTATTTAAGGCCTCATCATCAATTTTTTTAATTTCTCCCGTATCAATCAGTTTCATGTTTAGACCCCAGAAAAGAGAGTATAAATCATAAGCTTTTTGAAACATCTCCTTAGCGTCTTCCTTTTTCCCGTTGCCTTGCGCCTTAGTGCCGACTTCCATTAAACGATAGCTAGCGGCTAGTAAATGCTTAGAAATACACCAAACCTCACCTTCATATTCTTTAATAATTCTTTTGAGTAGTGATTTGCGCATTTCGCGAATCTCGTTTAAAAGATCATAATATTTATCTTTACCCGTTTTAGCGCCGGTAAAGAAAAAATGTTCTTCAATGCTTACTAGATTCATAATCGCAATGCTTAAATCTTGATCGGATGATAAATCTAATTCATGATCTTTTTTTAATTTATCAACTTTATCTATCATCTCGTTTAAGCTCATGATTTTATCAGACATATTATTCTCAGTTAATTATTATTTTGTTACTTTGTTAGAAAATAAAAGATCAGGCTTAAAATAACTAGAGCGCCGAAAGGCCAGGCGACTTTTTGAAAAGGGAACCAGGCGTGTCCATTATTTTTTTTCTTCAAATCGTTATACCATAGCGTAGCCGCTAGAAAGCCCAAGCTGCCCAGTCCTGTTCCTAAAATTATTTTATCAATTCCAAATAATCGATTATCTGGATTGCCGATGAATCCTTGAGAAATTAACGGCCAAATGACCAGGGCGTAATAAACGCCGGTAATTAAAATATCTCTAATATCTTTATTTCCAACTTTATTACCTTCTTTGCGATCAGCTAGCCAATTTTTCTTATTGAACCAATTGATAGTCCAAATAATCATGGCGACTAAAAGTCCTCCTATCCAAACACCAGCAATAGTATCGTCTATTCCTAGGTATTCGCTTAGTCCTAGGCCAGCCCCAACTGCCACTACGCAAACCGGGCAAACCGCCTTAGCGGGTGCAGCCGAAAGAAGGGCGGCGACCACTGCTGGCAGACTAAATTTTAATAATTTATTATTCATTTTTTTATTATAATTTTATTAATTAATTGCTTGTTTCAATGGTCTCTGTTTCGATGATTTCATCGGTACTGCTACTGGTTTCTGTTTCTGGGGTTGTCTGACTTTCAAAGAATTCAATTATTTTGTCGGAACCGATATGACAATTTTCTCCATCGAAGAAAAAGGGAACGGGCACGCCTTGAGTAGTATCTAATCGGCAAAGCTTAGCTTTGGCGTTTAATAGGCGGGCGTTGCTAACGTTATTATAAGTTTCTAGCTCACGGAAACTAAGCTTGCTTCTAATATCATTGTCAGCGATATATTCCAAGACATCATGACAATGCGGACAGGTTTCGCCATAGAAATAAATCATCTTCGGCTTATTAGTCCATCTCCCCATAGAGGCTAGTAATACTAGGCCGGCTATTACTCCAACAATTATCCAAATATTTTTAGATTTTTTCATATTTATTTTATTTTTTTATTAACTTTATTGATTAATTACAGTATGGAACATTGTAACATAAAAAGACGTTATCTTAAAGTCTATAATATTTAGATAAATTATTTTTTAAGAACGATTATTTATTTTCGCCTGTATTTCAGCAACAAAATCTGTTTTAGCAATTTCCCTGGTTTCTACTGAGCCACGATCTCGAATATTTAACATGTCGGATCCCGCTTCTTTATCGCCGACAACTAGCATATAGGGCACCTTTTCATTAACGGCTTTTCTGATTTTATTACCCACCGTTTCATTAGTATCATCTAATTCAACACGGATTCCGGCGGCTCGTAATTCTCCGGCCAGTTTTTGACAAGCATTAATATGTGCTTCGGCGACAGACACGATTTTAACTTGCACCGGCGAGAGCCAAACAGGGAAAGCGCCGGCATAGTGTTCAATTAAAAGTCCTATAAATCTTTCAAACGAACCGAATAAGGCGCGGTGTAGCATGTAGGGGCGTTCTTTTTCGCCTTGCTTGTTAGTAAAATCCATTTGGAATCTTTCTGGCAGATTAAAGTCGAATTGCAAGGTTGAGCATTGCCATTCTCGTCCGATAGCGTCTTTAATTTTAAAATCCAGTTTGGGGCCATAAAAAGCGGCGCCGCCAGCATCAATGGTATAAGATAGGTTTTTGTTTTTAGCCACTTTTTCTAAAACGCTTTCCGTAAAAGCCCAGCCTTCTTCGCTGCCAATATTTTTTTCTTTGTTTTCATCGCGGGTCGAAAGATAGACGGAGACTTTATTAATGTCAAAACCAAAAGACTTATAAATAAATAAGATAAAATCGACGACTTTTTCTAATTCCGCCTCGACTTGATCGGCGCGGCAGATAATATGAGCATCATCTTGAGTAAAGCCTCTAACACGAGTTAGACCTGATAACTCGCCTTTCTTTTCAAAACGATAAACTGTTCCGCACTCTGCCCAACGGAAGGGGAACTCTCTGTATGAATGTAAATTATTTTTGAATATTTGGACATGAAATGGGCAGTTCATTGGCTTAAGCAAATATGACTCGGGTTCTTTAACGGCTTCTTTCTTCTGATTATCTTGGAGGCTTTGGCCAACTTCAATGGGGGAATACATGCTATCATTATAAAATCCCCAATGGCCTGATGCTTCCCAAAGAGATTTATTGCCGATATGCGGGCTTCTTACTAAATCATATTCCGCTTTTTCATGTTCAGCGTACCAAAAATCTTCGATTATTCTCCATAATTTTGCTCCCTTCGGATGCCAAAGAGGCAGTCCGGCGCCAACCATTTCATCAATATGGAATAAACCGAGTTCTTTCCCGATTTTTCGATGGTCTCTCTTTTCGGCCTCGGCCATGATTCTTAAGTATTCATCCAACTCTTCTTTGGTATCAAAAGCTAGACCGTAGATACGGGTTAGCATTTTGTTTTTTTCATCGCCGCGCCAATAAGCGCCAGCTATCTTATGAAGCTTATATGAGCCAGGCTTAATTTGATTAGTGTTTTCAACGTGCGGGCCGCGGCAGAGATCGGTAAATTTAGCAACCGAGTAGAAACTAACCGTTTTTTCTCCTTGAGCTTTTAGATCGGCAATCAGCTCTGCTTTGTAGACTTCACCGGCTGCTTGGGCGGCTTTTAAGGCCTCATCGATTGCGCTCTCCGTTCTTTTGAACTTTAGGTTCTGCTTGATTAAGAAAGCCATCTTCTTTTCAATATTTTTTAAATCGGCTTCGGTAATTTTTATATCGTTAAAATCGATATCATAGTAAAAGCCGTTGTCGACGGCTGGGCCGATGGCCAGTTGAGCATCCGGCCAAAGTTCTTTAACGGCACTGGCCATGAGATGGGCTAAGCTATGGCGCTTAACCTCTAAGCTGGCATTAATTTTTTCAGACATATTTTTTTATAAATTTTAAATTATTAATAAAAAATCCCCTCCTCGTAAAAACAGAAAAAGCTGTTTTTACTGGGACGGGACTTTTACTGGTCTCGCGGTTCCACCCAGTTTCTAAGCGATTTTCAACCGCTTAACACTCATAATTAGCCTTAGGATCATTCTTGCTAATATCTAATCATATTAATATCAGCAACCAAGTTTGGTAGGCTTGGCAATCGGCTTTTAAACTAACATATATATTGTATCAAATTCAATCGCTTTTGTAAATATTCTAGGATTTTATCCTTTTGCCAGAGCGAGCGCCCATACTTGACTGGCGCCGGCTTTTTTTAAGACTCCCGCCGCTTCATCAATAGTCGTGCCGGTCGTAATTACGTCGTCGATGATGATAACAGTTTTGCCGGCGAGACTTTTGCCGCGCCAATTAAAAGCGCCGCTTAAGTTTTTTAAGCGTTGCTGTTCATTCAGTTCAGCTTGGGGGCGGCGATGGCGCCTGCTTAGGTCACAGGAAATTTTATAGCCGAAGCGCTCGGCCAAGTTTTCTGTTAAACGGTCAGCTTGATTAAAACCGCGCCAGCGGAGACGTTTTTTAGAAAGCGGCATGGGTATTAAAAGTGGTTGTTGATTATTTAAAAATTCATCTAAATTATTTTTTTTCCAAAAATCACTTAGAAACTTACTTAAGGAGTCGCTTAGCGGCGCTAGAAAATTATATTTGTATTTAATAATTAAATCTTGAAGCAGAGGGTCGTCATAATCGCCAGCAATAAATACTTTTTCTAAATTATGACGTTTAAGATTAGTGCTTAAAGACATAGAGTTTTCTAAATTATTAATTTTTAATTTTGCTTGACAGCTAGTACAAAAATACTCGCCGGGTTGCGAGCAATTTAAACATTCAATCGGTAAAAGAAGATCAAGCACGAAGCGCTTGATCTGAGAGAAAAGTTTAAGCATGGGTTAACTTTTTAGCGTAATTTTATTTGGTAAACGGAGCCGCTATATTTATCGGTAAAGTAAAGATAATCTTGAGTTTCAGGGACGGCGATTTGCGAGATATTATAATAACCATTAGGAATAGCGATTAATTTCTGGGCGCCGGTGGCTAAATCGATTTTGTATAAGAGGTCTTTAGATTCATCGGCTAACTGGGGCAGGAGGCCGGCCCCTTTTGGTAATTCTTCAGGGACAGCACAATAGACTTCGGTATCGGAGGCAAAAGTACATTTATTCGCCCAGGTTTGGATATTTAGCTGGCGGCGATTTTGTCCGATAGTATCGCTAGTTGCATCGACTACCCAGAGACGGGGATTATAATTATCGGCGCTATTATAGACGCTATAAAGCAAGCGACTCCCTTCGCTCGACCATTGCGGCTCAAAACCGCGTCCTTCGATAATTGTTGATTTAAAATTTTCACCGTTTAAACCGACGAAATAAACTTCTTGGCGGTTAAAATCAACTCCTTCGGTATAGAGAGCGGCAATCTGGTTTCCCGGCGACCAATTAGAATAAACCTTATCATAATTGTTGCCGATTTTTTCGATGCCAGTCGCTTGGGAGCCGTCAGCATTGGAAACTATTAGCCAGCTGTCGGCAGTATTATAGCTGATACTTTTAGACACTAATTTATTCCCATCAGCGGAGAAAGAAAAATCTTCCCAATGAGCAGGGAGGGTCACTTGTTTTTGAGTAGAAAAATTATACACGATTTTATTGCCATCCGGGTACTCGATAACCGCTTTATCACTATTTGGCGCCCAGACGACGCTTTGAACAGAATGAAAGACGCGGTCGCTTAGGGTAGTTTTAGTTCCATCGGCGTTTAATTTATAGAATTTGCCGTCGGTGCGGTCATAATATTGGAGCTGGCCGCTATTGTCTAGAGTAATATTCAGAGAAGGATTGCGATTGACGACAGTCGTTTCCGTTAAGCCGCCGACCGCGATTTCATTCGGAGTAAAAAGACTATTGTCGCCAGGGTTTTGCCCGCCGCTTAGGCCTGTCGACCCGCCAGTCCCCGGTAAAGTGCTAATCCCGCCTGGTTCAATAATCGTTCCTGTTCCCGGTCCGACCGAAGGTAGTCCGCCGATTATCCCTGGAGTTTCGGTTCCGCTTGATGGTGGAGCAGGCGGCTCAGCTCGGAAAAATAACCGCCAGATAAAATAGCCGATAATAAAAACGAGCGCAAAAAAACCGATAACGATAAAAAGTTTTTTAAAGCGGGCGAAAAAATTCATATTATGCTTGTTTAATGTTTCAGATTACGATATAATTAGTATATCTTAAAAATTGAGATAATTCAATTA
>CAZPKN010000027.1:0-10229 GCA_964587195.1 uncultured Gammaproteobacteria bacterium
TATGGGCGCACGCAGAAAAAATGGTCTCCAAACACTTTTATTTGTTACCATAAATCTTTAATGGTGTTTTTTAGATGGTGCATACAAGCGGGGTATATGGATCATAATCCTATAACGGATATTGAGATACCTAAATTAGAAAAGAAATTACCGACTAAACTAACGAGACAGGAAGCATTTAAGTTACTTGAGGTTGTTTATAATTATCCTTATAAATATCATTTTCTGCGTTATAGAAATCAGGCTATTTTTGCCGTGTTTCTATTTGCCGGCCTAAGAAAAAAAGAGCTATTAAGGCTTAAGTATACAGATATTGATATAGAGAACTTATCTATATTTATTAATCAGGGGAAAGGAAGCAAAGACAGGATTATTCCAATTTGTTCTAAATTAGCAGAATGCCTGGAGAAGTATCTAATAGAACGGAAGAGATTAAGAAAGACTTGCCCGGAGTTCTTTGTATCTCTAAACCGCAACCTAGGGTTCACGGAGACCGGCTTAAAACGTTTAGTAGTGAGTATAAACACGGCATCTGGTATAAAGTTTAGTATTCATAAACTACGGCACACCTTTGCCACGCTCATGCTAGAAGGGGGATGTGATATATATTCTCTATCTAGGATGATGGGCCATAGTGACATAAAGACTACGACAATTTATTTAGCAGCGAGTGCGGAGCACCTCAGGTCACAAATCATTAAACACCCATTGAATAATATATAGGTGTCGCACGAGTGCCCAGGGTGTTAACAGAGGTGTTTATTATGTTATTAGTAACGGTTGTTTATAACACGCTTGTTTGAGGGGCAAGAATATCTATTGTTTTCGCCAGTATTAAATAAAAAAGATTGTTTTAGTTACAATTTCTGTCCCTAAAGGGGGACGGAGTAACGTGTTATACGTGTAGTCTTCTGCTCTGCCTTAACAGAAAACAGTATTTAGGAATAAGGTAGTGGGGGTCTAAGAAAAAGAAGCTTAAGATTTATAAACTTCACCCTCTGTAATCCCGACACTTTTGGACAATAGTGGAAGGCACAAGTGGGTGACAAATCTTGATAAGTAATAGATAGCTTGGTATTATATAAATACAACTGAATTGACCTAAACCAGCCGCTTGGCTAGCATGGTCTCAAAACTGTACAAACATAAAGATGGCTTTCCATCTGGTATTTGTTTGTGCAGTCAATACTCGAAAGGGTGTTGGACGCCGCAAGGTGTCGCCAGTATGGGAAGCTTTTTTTGTTTCTCAATCTGGCCTTTAATAATAAAAATATGCAAAATTTAACCAATGAAGAAAACAAAGGGCGATGGCGTCTAAGGAAGATTAGCTCTAAAGACTATGGCAAAACTGCCGTGATTTGTTTGTTACTAGTTGGGGTTAAAGGTGCGCTTTTTGAATCGGCCGGGTTGTTTTTAGATCTTTTGGTGGATATATTAGCGGTATTTGGCGTAATATCAGGAGTATTATGGGTAAAAGAAAAGATTAAATCAGGGGGTAAAAAATCTTAATTTTATGCCGATGATTGACAAAACAGAAGAAGATGCCGGCAAGGGGTATCAGATTTTGGGAGCAGGAAGACAACAGAAAAGAAACTTTAGCATTAAGATGCATAGTTTAAGAAAATTTGTGAGCAATGGCTTGCTAATATTATTAGTTGTTATTGTAATCATGGGTGCTATATTCTTTAAGATGCGGCAGCCATCACCTGAAGTTAAATGTTTGTCTAAATATAAAAAAACGAATATTGAAACAGCGGTAAAGCTGGGTCGATTATACGCATACTCTCTTTTAGAGGGTTATCCATATTCGTTAGACGGAAACCAGTGTGAATTATTAGGATTGTCAATTAGCCAGGCTAGAAATAAAATGGCGCATAAAATAGAGAATAATTTAGATTTTTTTGTATTTTTTGAGAATGAAAAAAAAGCAATATATAATAAAAGCCGCATATTAGAAAATGAACATTCGTGGTCAAGAGATATCTCTATTTTAATGAACATTGATCTTCCAAGGAATTTTTCTGATCCAATTTTTTCACAGTTATCTGATATGAAGCTCATTAAGATTAATAGAGAAGGGAATGTGACGAGTATGGATTTCGTTTATTCTAAAGATGATATAACGCCAGTTTTAATTCCTGAAAAAGGGAATATGGTTTTTCGGGTAACGGCGGAATATGTTGATGATAAATATTGGGCTATATCTGACTACGCTTATAGTTATAGTATTAATGATTATTTGCAATGGCGCTTAAATGAGCTAAAAAGATAGATAAAATTAGATAATGTAGTTTTAGGTCTTATAAATAGGTATTAATAGGCCTTTTTTATTTGACTAAAAACAAAATAAATTGTAATGTTTTATTATAACAATAAAAAATATGAGCATTTTCAATGATTTGTTCACGAAAAAAGGACATAAAGAAAGCGACGAATTCGAATTGCTACCCGATAAACCACTTAAGGCGGACGAAGTAGAGAGCGATAGATTCGGGCATAAAGAAATAGCTGAAATGGTTTTTTCTATTATTAATAGATCAAAGGCGCCATTTACATTTGGTTTGTTTGGTAGGTGGGGGTCTGGAAAAACTGGTATAGCTAATTTAGTGGAAGACAAAGCGGCTAAAAGTGGTTACGAAACAGTTTTTTTTGATGTCTGGAAATATCAGAGTGACTCCCTGAGAAGACAATTTTTAATAGAATTGCATGGTAAATTGTTTAATGATAAGGATATATTTTCTAATAAAATTAATCAGTCTTTGACGATCCCCACGAAGATGACGTTCTCCCTCCTGGCAAACGGTATTTGGAAGAATGTAATCTCCAAAATATTTTTTATAATCGCAGTATTACTTATTGTTTGCTGGGTGATTACAGGCACCTTTAATTTATTAGAGAATAGAAGTGAAATATTTTCAATACTAAAAGATTTAGGCCTCATTTCTGTTTTCGCAGTTTTTATATTAGAGACATTAAAAACTGTTAATGGGTCGGCACAATACAGTAGGACCGATTCGGCCGAGGGATTTGAGAAGCATTTCAAAGAAGCCTTGGAAGAATTAAAAGGAAAGAAGCTTTTAATAATATTTGATAATCTTGATAGAGTTGAAGATAAGAAGGCTGTAGAAGTTTTGTCTGATATAAAAACGTTCCTTTCGCAAGAGAATGATAGCCATAGTGTTTATTTTTTAATTACCTGCGATAATGAGGCAGTTCGCCAGCACCTTCTTTCTGTATATGGTAAGGATTTTGATGCTGATGAATTTTTAAGAAAGTTTTTTAATACGGCTTTTAATATCCCTAAATTTATAGATATTGATCTCAATCAGTATGTAAAAAAACTTCTTATTTTAACTAAGATTCCGGAGTTTAAGGATATCTACTTAACAGATGTTATTATTTATGCGTTTAGAGACAATCCTAGAGAAATAAAGCAGTTTATTAATTCCTTGATTTGTGTGCATCGATTGGGCGTTGCAAGGGGGAGCGTCCAAAATTTAAGCATATCATTTTTAGCAAAATTGCTTGTTATGAGGCAAAAATTTCCAAACTTCTATTCAATATTAGAAGATAGAGCCTTAAGAAGTCCAGCGAATCTTGATAGTCGTTCAATAAATACTCTTATCACAGAATACAAAGAGGTCCTAAGTATAAAATATAATGTTAATACTGATGATTTGAGGATACAAAGAGAGGTTGATAATCTAATGAGGTTCCATAAATATACCAGCTCAATTGATAAAAAAGATATAGATATTTATTTAACATTGAGACAGTCTGAAGAAGAAAAAAATATAAGTGAGTGGAGCAGCTATGTTATAGCCGCGGATACCGGAGACTTAAAAAGTGCCGTTAACATTTTTAAGGGTATAAAAGACGGCGGTAAAATTGATAAGTTTGAATCTCTGCTTGAAGCTAGATTAGTTAAAAACAAAGACGGAGGGCTAACCGCTGGTCAATTTGTTTCTATCACTATTAAAGTAATGCAAGAATTAAATTATCCTCTTAAAAATTTCTTATTTTTAGCATCAAAACACTTTTCTGCTTTAACCAAGAACCTTGATGCCAGCGACTTATTTGAACCAAAAATGGTTTTTGAGTTTTGGCATAGAAATATTAAGCCAGAAACGCAAAAAGAATTAGTAACCCCGTTTGTTGATTTTTTATCGAAAATTGATCCCAACACTGATTTGTCAGAAAAAGCAAAATATAGCTTCTCGCTATTGGATATTATTTCTAACGAGCCAAAAATATTTACTCATAGTAGCGCTTCTATAAGAAAATGTTTTGAAAGTAAATTATTTGATTATAGGTTTATTACAAGAATAAGATCTGACGAAGCAAAAAAAGAGTTTATAACAAACAAGGCCATAGAGTTATTTATTTCCGGCATTAATCCTAATATCTATTTTGATGGCAATGATTTTAGAGTGACCCTTGATTATTTAAGAGGCATCGACTTAGATGCGTCTCAATTCTATTTAAGTCTAGGGCAGTTAAATAGTGTGGCGTTAGCGTTGAGTAGTGAGCATGATTCTGATAAAAAATATGTGTTTTCGGAATTTTTATCATTATTTTTAGATCAGTATAAAGAAAATCTAACCGTTGATAAACATCCGGAGCTAGTTGATATTATTCAATCTATATCAAATAGAATTGCTAATTATTATAGCGAAACCTCAACATATTCAGATAAAAGCAAAATGATGATGGCTATAGAGGTTTTAACAGGGCTGCCTTTCAATGGTCAGATTCCGAGCTTGAATAATAGAATTGAAGATTTTATTAAGAATTCAGGCGATGAAGATATGCTAATTATAAGCGATGAAGTGATGAAAAAATGGGCCACCTCTTTTCCTGTTGCCTTTATTGAACGTAGTATTAGCCGCCCCAACATTTTGTTAGAAAAAGAATTGTTTAGGCATTTTAATAACGAACAACGAACAGGCCTTGTTAATAGATTTCTGGATAATAATTTGGACCCCCTGGATATTATTAGCAAGTTAAATTACGAAATATCAAATATGCCAGAAGTGATGGATAAACTATTGGATAAGTTGAAAATTATTAATAGTGAGAGATTGGCGCTGGTTTTTGAATCATTAAAAAAGATGGGGATTAATAGTTATGCGGATAAGGTTCAGCGATTTTGCGATTTATTAGTTATCTACAGGCAAGAAAAAATGGAAGACAAAAAATCTATAGATAAAACAATTAAAAAACAAGCATTGTTTAATAATGCTCAATTAATCATTTTATTCCCAGATCATAAACATAATTCCCAGTAATATTATTTAATTATATGAGTAAATACCTTAAAGAAGATGAAGATATTATAGCCAAGATGGCAGGACAATCTTCGCTAGAAACGCTAAATTTGTTGAATAGATTGCAAATTGAGGCTACGCTTAGAAATCGAAAAAGCCTTGTAAGCTCAAGTAAAGAAACAAGAATTTTCTCTCTTGTTTTAATTGTTTTTGCGTTGATACAATTTATTGTGGCCCTTTTCCAGTTTCTTTTTTCGGTTCAAACCTCTAATAATAAATGGTATGGTTTGTTTTTGGTCATAGCCCTCTTTATTGTGGTCGGTTATATATTTAAGAAGTTTGGAAAATTAAAGTAATTTATATGAATAGTTTGCAATCTTTTAATAAAAACTTTGGGATAGGGGCTAATATTAATGAAGAAGAAAATAAATTTGTTCAAAGAATAAATCAGACTGTTTTCTATACACTCCAAAAAAATTATTATAAAAATGGGTATAAAGATCTTTTTATATCTATTTGCTATAGATTAGGTATTAATGGATTAGAAATGGTAGATAAACTTAATAGGAGAAACTTTAGTGACAGTATTAGGGTTCCGGATATTATTAATATTACCCGCAATGATTATATGGAGACGTTGAAAGTTCTAGTATTGCTTTATAATGATTCCTCAAAAGAACAAAAAATATCCATTTCATCTTCAATAGAATTAGCTCTTAGCCAATCGGCTATAGATCTAGGGATTAGATGGAAGGATGGGATGTTTTATCCTTCGGGCGCAAAGGAGTTGGATGAAAAGTTAATTAATGATAATTTGGAATGGCTTGAAAAATATCCAGAAACCAGAACAATGTACTCAGCAGCGCTTTCTCGTTTTAATATATCTTTAACTGATCCAAGCGCCAGAAAGGATGCAATAACTAATGCTTATTCGGCAATTGAGAGTTTGTCTCGTGTATTATTAAATAACAAAAAGAATTTTGAAGCTAATTCTAATGAGGTCGTAGACAAGCTTGGTTTGCCTAAGGAATATAAAAGCATAGTCCATTATTATAAACAAATTGCGCATGAGTATAGCAGTAGACATGCGGGCTCAGAGTTTTCTCATGAGGAAGCTGAGGCGTTTATTTATATGACAGGAATTCTAATCAGGTTGATTATTAATAAGATTTAATAACTTATCCACAGCTTAGCCTATTCTTATTATTACCTTTTATTACTCTTTACTACTCTATAATCATCTATATTACTTTATATTCATCTTCAAAAAAGCGCCAAAACATTGGTGTTTTTTATTGTTTTTAATTTTTGATAATGATAAACTATAAATAGGTTGATAAAAATAATTTAATTAATTAATCTAAATTTTTAACACTCACGCCTTATGGGTTCAATAACTTATGGTTAAAATTGATGATTTGTTTTCGCAGTTTATGCGTGAACGTAAATCAACCGGCGCAGCTGCGGCTACGCTGAGAGGCTATGAAAGTAGTTATAAATTATTTACTAAGTTAATGCCAGAAAGTGGGCTAGAAGGTATTAATAAAGATAATTTAATTAATTTCTTTGACAAGTTAAGAACAAGAGAAAGGGATCCGAAAGAAAGCAAGAAAAAGATGGGGGTAGAAAACACTACTCTTATAACATATAAGAATAAATTAGGAAGTTTCTTTAATTGGTTAGTGGAGAGAAAAGATATAGAATGTAGTCCCTTCAAGGGCTTAAAGATGGCTAAGCCAATCGAGCGAGGCAGAAAATATCTTCTAAAAGAAGAAGTTGAAAAGATTTTTTCATCTGTTGACTTTAATATTAAATGGAAAAATAATTTAATAAGGAAAAGAAACTTAGCTATATTTGCTATTGCAGTTTTCCTTGGTTTGCGAAAAGGAGAGCTACTCGGACTAAAATTATCCGATATAAATTTAGATAAGAAGTTAATTTTGGTTAGAGGGGAAGAATCAAAGTCTAAAAGAACCAGGGAGGCTAATATTAATAATGCGGCTTTTGGCATGCTGCTGGATTATTTAGAGGAACGAAGGAAGAAAAAATATCAGAATACCTATCTTTTTGTTTCTGATAATAAAGATATGAAATTTACTGATCATGGTTTGAAACACATGCTTACAAAGATTCAAAAAAGTGTTGGTTTCAAATTTCACATGCACCAGTTTCGTCACACATTTGCCATTAATGTGTGGTATAAAAGCAGAGATGTTTTCGAAGTAATGTTGAGGCTTGGCCATTCAGATATTAGAATGACAGAAAAGTATTTACGGGGCTTCCCAATTAATAGTATCGGGGGCGGTCTAAAAGATTGCGGTATTGCAGATTTAATATAACCTCTGCTATAGTAAGGGTATTAATAATTAAATAGTTTTAGTTTGTAGTTTTTATACCTTATGCTGAGTTAACCTTAGTTGGTAAACAGGTCATGAGAACGACAAACATATTAATGCCTTTTGACCTTCTTCTTGCCTAATAAAAAAGAAAAAGTAAGAATCCAGCCCAGAGACAATTCATGGTAAGGAGAAGGTCACCGGTTCAATCCCGGTCAACGGCTCAGAAAAAACAAGCCCTAAGCGGGTTTGTTTTTTTGTGCTTATTTTGACTTTTTGCCTTGCAAATAGTAGAATTTTAGAGTACGGGCAGACTTGGAATATTATCGAAGTCGGCGATTTAAGTTTAAAATTATGAAAACCAAAAAACTAGACACTTCTAATCTCGAAACAGTTTTGACTCGAGGTGTTGATGAAATAATTGATAGAGAAAATTTAGCAAAAAAATTACAGAGCGGAAAAGTTTTGCGCATTAAGTTGGGGATAGATCCGACTAGCCCCAATATCCATCTTGGTCGCTCCATCCCGCTTTTAAAATTAAAAGATTTTCAGGATTTAGGACATCAAATAGTTTTAATTATTGGCAACTTCACCGGTCTAATCGGGGATACTTCCGATAAAGACAGTGAGCGTCCGATGTTGACCGAAGAACAGATTAAGAATAATCTGCAAAATTATATTGAACAAGCCGCTAAAATAATCGATATCGACAAAGCGGAAACTTATTATAATGGCGAATGGCTAGGAGAGTTAAAATATTTAGACATCGGTTTGCAGGCCAATGAATTTTCTATTAATGAATTCATTTCCCGTGATAACATTAAGCGCCGCCTTGATGCCGGCAAACGCGTTTCGCTGCGCGAAGTTTTATATCCGCTCATGCAGGGTTATGATTCAGTTAAGATAAAGGCTGATGTAGAAATTGGCGGAACAGACCAGCGCTTTAATCTTTTGGCCGGGCGCGACTTGCAGAGATTATACGGACAAGAGCCTCAAGACATTTTAACTAATCCGCTTATTGAAGGGCTTGATGGCCGGAAGATGAGTTCTAGTTTTGGAAATACGGTTAATCTTTTTGATGCGCCCAATGATATGTTCGGGAAAATAATGTCGCTTAAGGATGAATTTATTATTAAGTATTTTACCTTGTTAACGCGCGTTGATTTAGAAGAGATAAAAACTTACGAAAAAGAATTATCTGCCGGCGCTAATCCGCGGGATATGAAATTAAAGTTAGCCCATGAACTTGTTAGAATGTATCATAACGCCGAGCTAGCCGACGCCGCTCAAGAATATTTTATCAAGACTATTTCTCATAAAGAAATTCCCGACGAAGTCGTCGAATTCAAGCCGAGTGATTATAATTTAGTTGCTGTTCTAGCCGAATCTGGATTAGTCTCTTCAAAATCAGATGCAAGACGCAATATAGATCAGGGAGGCATCAAAGTTAATGGCGAAACAATAAAAGATTTAAATTATCAAGTTTCTCCCGGAGAAATCCTTCAAAGAGGGAAGTTCAAGTTTTTAAAGATAAAATAATATTTAGCTAATAATAAATAAAAAACCGTCTAAAAGAGGCGGTTTTTTGGTAGTTTAGACATCAAATGGGATAAAAACATTGACAAAAGATATAAAAAGTGCTATAATGTTCTGTTAATGAGTTTTAGTAGTTTCTGCAAAAAGCTCTTTAAAAAGTGAATAATTAGTAAAAACAAAATAAAAAACAAGGCCGGAGGAGGGCCGAAATTATGCTAACAATTAGTATTTTTATCGTCACTATCGCATTATTGATAGTTGTGTATGTTTTCAGAGTAAATCTCCCTGCTTGGCTAACCGTTTTGCCGTTAAGGCTGTTTAATTATCTAAAGGGAAAATTAGGCACAATTAACGCCTGGTTGGTGATAATTTTGGCCACCATGATTATCATGATGGTTGATTCTATCTTGACCGGCTGGGTGTGGTTGGTTGGCGTGGTTTTTATCCTGGGATTAACTTTGACCTGGGTGACCTGGTTAAGGTTAAAAGGCATGATGAGAACTCTTTTGGGAGTTTCTCAAGCCGCCGCCTTTAATACCTTGAGAACCATAATTGCTATTATGGCCTTTGTCGGTTTTATCGGTGTTATATTTCCAGGCTTCATCGGTTGGGGTTTATTGGCCGGAGGAATTTTAGTAGCCTTCATCTTCTCGGTGAGTAAGAGAAAAGGCAACCCGGTTGATAAACTTATTATCCCGGTGACGATTTTTATCATCGCCGTACTTGCCTGGCAGCTTGCTTTTCCCGAAGGATTCCGTTCCTCAACTCGTTATATTGCTTCTTGGTCTAAAGTGTTTAATACCACTAAAGATCGCGGAAGTATTAATAATGAGACCGAGGCCGCGACTACTTACGCCATCGCCTTGAAAGATATCTCGGTTTTATATGAGATAGACGAAAAAGGCGTAGTAACGCTGGTTGATGGGGCAATCTCCAAAGGGGATACCTTGAGGCTAGCAAGTCACAGGGAGGAAGTGATTATCGTTGAAGGGCAAGGATTACTGAAAATCCAGCTTAGAAACGAAAAAGGCACTTTCTTAAACGGCCCGAGATATTGGGTTGAAGCGGAATTTGTGCAAATCGCTTCGCC
>CAZPKN010000028.1:0-9013 GCA_964587195.1 uncultured Gammaproteobacteria bacterium
TACTACCAGTTAATTTAGTCGCAACCAAACTAGGTGTAATGGCGACTAGAGTGAAAATAGCCAATTCATCTCCCTGAACATGCCCCATCTGTCTGGCAGCAAACAAGATTACGAAACCAAATTCACTGACTTGAGCAGCCGTTAGACCGGCTAAAAAACTATTGCGACGCGTAAATTTAAGCCGCCTAAACAGAAAATACAAAATTAAGGGATTACCGACAAGAATAAAGAGCGACAAAATAAGTGCCGGCCAAATAACTGTCGAGACTTGGCCGATAATCATTTCGCCGCCTAAAACGATAAAAAATAAAATCAGAAAAAAATCGCGCAGCGGCTTGATGCGGCTGGAAATTTCCAGCTGATAAGGCGAGGAACTTAAAGCCATGCCGGACATAATCGCTCCGATTTCCAAAGAAAATCCGAGCAAATATAAGCCGCTAGCAATCGCCAAGCACCAGGCGAGAGTAAATAAAAAAAGTAGTTCACTGGAATCGGCTATTCTATCTAAAATGCGAGGCACTAAATACTTAGATAAAATAAATAGGACCAAGACAGCAATGATCAGCTTCAAACTTAATAGTAAAAATGTTTCTAGGCCGCTCGCTTCGTTGCCGCGTAAAAATCCTAAAACAATCACGAGAATAACTGCAATCACATCCTGAACAATCATGAGTCCTATCGTATAACGGCCATAAATCGTTTCAGTATCTTTTTTGTCGCCAAGCATTTTCATGATAATAATAGTGCTAGAAAATGTCATAGCAATCGCTAAAAATAAAGCGGCTTGGAAATTAAAATTAAGAACCAATAGAATTAAAGTGCCGAAGACGGCGGTAAACAAAACTTGTCCCAACCCGGTAATAACCGAAACTTTACCGATTGATTTAAGATGGTTTAAATTCAGGTTAAGCCCGATGATAAATAAAAGTAAAACCACTCCCATTTGTGAAAAGGCTTCATAAACATGACTGTCGCCGTGGATAATATTAAGCAGTAAGGGGCCACACAGTATGCCGGCAAAAATATAAGAAACAATCAGCGGCTGCTTTAAAAGACGAATTATAAAAGCGACTAGAACCGCAACCGTCATAAGTAGACTAGTTTGAATAAAAAGATTATCCATAATAAATATTTTAAGTCTTTTAAATTATAACATCTTTCAACAGATAATAAAAATTATAAATATCAAAAAACCGAACTAAATAGCTCGGTTTTATAATTTTAATTTTAATTGACGCTGGGGCATGGTGCAAATTCACAATTAGGAGCAGTTCTCCCGACATAGGAGCCGTCCGGGCACATCATCGCGTCCATAGTACAGAAGACTGGTTCAACTTCCGCCTGTCCCGAAGAAGGTGCCGCTCCTCCGACAGCAGGCATCTCTTCTGGAGTTGGCAATAATTCGCTACTAATATTGTCTTCTAAAACGTCGTCAGTAATCGGCTCCGCGACTTCTTCGGGAATAATATAAAAATTAAAAATCGCGACATTATCACCATCAATAACATAAGAAAAAGAGGCTTCACGGGCAATATGGCCATCTTCATAATAAACTCGGCCTTTATTCCCTTGTAGGAATTCTATTTTCGTCGTATACCAGCTGCCGCCTAAAACCGGCTTTTCGTAAGATAGTGAGCTAATATTATTTCTTAAATAACTGGAAACGGTGCTTTGAATATTTTCAGACGGGCTAATTAAATTATCCTGACCGTCTAAATTATCCTGCTCTGCACTTAAATTATCTGGTAAAATTAAAGACTCTTCAATCTCGGTTTCTTTCTCATAAAGTAACCAGACCGCTAAAATAGCCAGTAACAAAATAGCCGCAATAAAAATAGGTTTTTTGTTCATAGGTTTAGGATTAGTTTTTTGAAAATCTTGTTTTTCTATTATATCATATTCAGATAAAGAACTTAAGGTTGAAAAAACAAAAAAGTTAAACCTCAAAAGGATTGTCCATGTCAAAAACTATTCTCGGCATCTCTTTATTTATTTTATCAAGACTAAAGCCATACTTCTCGCTATACAGAGTATCGACTGAACAGAATTTAGCCTGACTATAATCAAATTCAAGTTTACCAGACGCCGCTTTGACAGACTCCTCTGACTGCCCTTCTATTTCTACAAAAGGCTCAAGAAAAGGCCATTCATCGATAGTAATATCAACCTCGTCGAGGCGCCACCATTCCCGCTTATTTTCTTGGTAGGCCTTTTCCGGGCAACCGATGCTGGCCAAAAAATCCTTCGCCTTATTTAAATCATCAACGACTAATTGGATTTCTTTTTGATCATCTATTCTGGCCCCATCGACGACTTTCAAACTCATGGTTATTTTATCGCCCTCGTCTCTTACCCTAAGCCAGCCGCCCTTTATTTCGTGACCGCTTGGTAATTCAAAAACAAATCGTTTCTGCAAATATTCTTTCTTAATTAATTCTGCACCTGCCTCACTTAAACGGCTTCTTATCTCGTTTTTGTCGATATTGGTAAAGGTGGCTTCGTATTCAATATTCATAATAAAAAATATTTTAACGAATCATTATAAGTAGCATCTTAAAACGCTTAACCGCTTTAAGGGCATGAACAACGTCAACCGGCAGAATAATCATTTCCCCTTGCTTGACTTGAAAATTTTTATCACCAATCATAATCTCTGCCTCTCCGTCTAAAATTTGTACCAAAGCATCAAAGGGTGCCTTATGTTCGCTAAGCCCCTGCCCCTCATCAAAAGAAAAAACCGTAATTGTGCCCGTTGTTTTCTGTATAATCTCTCGACTAACCACTGAACCGGGCTGATAGTCGACTAATTGGCTTAGATTGTTAACTTCCGCGGCGTTTATTTTTAACATATATTTACTGATAGAATTATTTAGTATCTCTATTATAACAAAAAAGCCAAGTTAATTACACTTGGGTTTTAATGCACGGGCGGTAGGAATTCCGCCCTCGCCCGCCGCCGGCAAGCGGCGGGCTCACTTGTCCGGAGTCGGCGTCCGGATTGCCATTCAAGGCAATCCGTCCGACGCTCGTCCGCTCGCTCCGGCTTCCGCCGAATCTCGCGTCTCGCTTCCGACTAGTTCGATTCCTCTGTCGCTTCGCGACGGTAAATAAAAACACAGAACCCTGTTCTGTGTTTTTATTTACCGCACGGGCGGTAGGAATCGAACCCACGCTAAAGGTTTTGGAGACCCTTGTACTACCACTATACGACGCCCGCAATATTTATTTAATTATTTATCTACACTATTTAAAATCAATTCTTCTAAGATTTTTTGGAGACACCCGTCGCTCGCGAGCGACGGGTTACTACCACTATACGACGCCCGCAATAATGCTAAATAGCAATATTATTCTACTATTACTCTCTAAAAATGGCAAGTCCAATAAAAAACCGTGATTATTGCTAACCACGGGTTAATATTATAATTTTTTCATTATCACTACCACAGGAACTCTTCCTGAACTACCGCTGCTTTAACCGCCGTTATTTCAGCGGCAATCGCCTCGGCCAATTTTCTATTAGGTGCGTGCAGCATAACAGATTCATAGCGTTGCAGCTCCCGTGAATACAGCGTAAACAGCGCTCTTCTTTCTTCGCTATTATAGATTTTCTGAAAAACATCTTTCATGTCTTCCAGTTTTTCTGTATTCATATCTATAAACGCCATGAAATAGAGATTTGCCCAAAAATCAACACCCTTTATTGCCAGAGCTCTTTTGAGCACTATTTTCAAATCACTCGTCCTTTTGTGGCTTACTCTTTTTAAAAGAGTTATCACCTCGGGGGCATTTTTCAGATTCAGCCGTTCGCATACAAAAGTAGCTGCGGTATTTATCTCGGCCGCTTGATCAAATGTTCCAACCGGGGCGCTTTCCGCAAACTCCAGAAAATTTTCCAAAGAATTGCTCTTCAGAATTTTTTCTACTTCAATTTTAGCCGACAACACTTCAACTGTTCTGGCTAAAAAAAGGCAAAAAAGAAGCAAACAAAAAATCAAAAATAATAAAATAGGAATTATCGCGCCTAAATTAGCGATTATCCAACTTTTAATATTAATTATTTCCATAATACCGCCCCTCCATGGCGGGTTTTTAATTGTTAAACATCAATGTAACCTAAAGGATATTAGCACGGGTTTTCCTTGGCGTCAAGAAAACCGCCTTAAAGGCGGTTTTCAATATCTTGAGTTATTAAAAACAAATCCTATTCCTCTTCTCCCTCTCCCTTTTTAACCATATTCTCTCCACAACAGACGATAGGGGCACCACTATCTTTGATAAACTCAACTTCATTGCCGCAAATGTGGCAGACGTAAATTTGGCCGACACGATTAGACATATATTTAAAAAATTAATAATTAATAAGTTAAAGTAATTTAATAATTTTCCGCTAATATTTCGAAATGAGCTTGGGGATGAGCGCAGGTTGGACAGACTTCTGGCGCTTCCGTCCCTTCATGAATATGGCCGCAATTATTACATTTCCAACGTTTTATTTCCGGTCGTTTAAAGACCTCTCCATTTTCTATATTGGCTAACAATTTACGATATCGAGCCTCATGTTTTTTCTCAACTTCAGCAACGCGTTCAAATAAAATCGCAATATCTTCATGACCTTCTTCGCGTGCTTCTTTAGCCATGCGCGGATACATTTCCGAATGCTCATAAGCCTCGCCCTCAAAAGCATGTTTTAGGTTTTCGTTAACATCGCCGATTAGCTCTAGCGCTTTCGCCCAAAGCTTAGCATGTTCTTTTTCGTTTAAAGCCGTTTCCGTAAAAAAATTAGAAATTTGGACATAGCCAGCTTTTTTAGCGACTGAAGCATAATAATCATATTTGGTGCGGGCCATTGATTCGCCAGCGAAAGCCTCTTCTAAATTTTTTTTAGTTTTTTCTCCTAACATATTATTTTTTCTTATCTTTTTTAACTCTTTTTTTAATTATTTTCGCCAGCCAACCTTCTTTTTTGAGAAGTTCTTTCGATTCTTCCTGAAGTTCTCGACAATCGCCACCGTCTAAAGAAGCACAAAATTCTAATTCATAGATATGAAAAACCGTGACCATTAAAGCGATGATTAGCGGACCGAGAATTATCCCCCAGAAACCAAACAAAGCCAGTCCTCCTAAAATTGAAAATAAGACGAAAATCGGATTGACCTCGGCATCATCTTTAATCATATAAGCTCTAATAACATTATCAATAGTCCCGATAATTAACATCCCCCATAATAAAATAAAGATACCTTCTTTGATGTCGCCCGATAAAATATAAAATATTCCGACTGGCACATAAAAAATCATGGAGCCGACATAAGGCAGTAATGATAAGAGGGCAACTAAAACCCCGGCTAGTAAAGGCGGAAAGCCGACTACCCAGAAACCGAGCGCGCCGACTAAACCCTGAGCGAGGGCGGCCACAAAAGTCGACACAAAAATCGTATAGCTTACCTTCCGAAACTTACTAAAAATAATTTGGTCATGATTATTCGGCAAAGGAGACAAATACATGATACGTTTCAATATTTTTGCCCCATCAACAAAGAAGAAAAACATCGTCATGATTATCAGCGCTAAGGAAACAACAAATTTCGCCGTCTCTTTAAAAACAACCGTCGCGCCAGAAATAAAAACATTGCTAATCTTCTTGGATATTTCTAGAATCGTGCTTTGAAAAGCTTGGCTGCCAACATTTATTTTATCTAAATTCAAATGGCGCAAAGGACTATCTTTCACGAAATCACTTTCAAAAATATCACCAAAGGTATTGTTTTCAAAAAACGCGACCGTTGAGCCATATAGCCCGACCGATTTTTGTCCGCCATAGGAAATCATCTTAGCGACCGGAATAATAATAATCGCCACTAGAATTAAGCACATTAAAAGAGCTGCCAGATTACGGTGCCCTTTTAATAGCTTAGTCAAATATTCAAATGGAGTATAAAAAACGGAAACCAAAATCGCTGCGACAAATATCTCTATTAAGAAAGGGCGGAAGATGAGATAGGCGACAAAAAGGACGATAGCAACCAGGATAATCAGAAATGACTTAGTAAAATTGTTAGTCATATGAACCGGCCGCTAAGCGGCATTATTTATTTAGTTTCTTTATGCATGGTGTGCGCCTTGCACTTATTGCAATATTTTTTCATCTCCAAACGTTCTTTCAGAACTTTTTTGTTTTTTCGAGAGTGATAGTTAACCGTCTTGCAAACCGTGCATTCCAGTTTCATCATGTTGTCTTGAGACATATTTTTCTTTAAAAATTAATTATCAAATCAATATCTAAACAATATAGAAAAACAAGCTAAATGTCAACTATACTTTAGAGGTAAATTACTTGATTTTAGGATAAAAGGCCTTTATTTTTGACAATATTGGCAATAATGGGTACCACGACCAGCTAATTTGATTTTAATCAGCGAACGGCCGCATTTCAAACAAGGCTGTTTAGCGCGACCATAAACCTCCAGATGACGGGAAAAATTGCCGGCCTGACCGCTGGCATCCTGATAATCACTAAAAGTTGTTCCTCGATATTTTATGGCCCGGCGGATAATATTATTAATGGCCTTAAATAAACGAGCTATTTCCTCTTGACTTAAACTTTGAGCAAGTCTCTCCGGTTTAACCCCTGCTCTGAATAAGCTCTCATCAACATAAATATTACCTAGCCCAGCTACCAGCTTCTGATTAAGAAGTAGAGCTTTAAGATTAATACGGCGGCCAGGAAAAATAGCGGTAAATTTTTTTAGGGTAAACTCCTTAGTCAGCGGCTCCGGGCCATAACCAGTAGCAATGATTTTAGCTAATTCAGCCTGATTAACTAATTTAACATAACCGAATTTCCGCAAATCATTAAAAAATAATTGTCCGCCATTTTTAAATCCGAAAATTGCCCGCGTATGTTTATTAGGCAACTCCCCGCCGATGGCGCTTTTTTTATCTTGGCCTTGCACGCTATGTCCGCCATAGACTTTTCTTTTTCCGACTTGATAAATTAATTGGCCAGTCATTTTTAGATGAATCAGTAAAAAATATTTATTATCGAGAGAAAGAATTAATAATTTACCAGTTCGACTAACCGTGGTAATTTTTTTACCGAGTAAATGGGTTTTTAAAAAAGCCGCACTAGGCTGAGCGGTTTTAGAGTTTAATATTTTTAGGGCGACTATCCTATGTCCAACCAAAACACCTAGATCGCGCCTAATAGTTTCAACTTCAGGCAATTCTGGCATATCTTTATAAAGCTAAGAGGACGGCAATCACAATCCCCAGGGCCAGAAAAAGGACCGCAAAAATTTTGACGAAGCTCAGCCCTAATTTGTCAGGATTAAAAAGAGGCATAATTTTAAAGTGGGCCGAGAAGGATTCGAACCTTCGAAGGCGAAAGCCAGCGGATTTACAGTCCGCCCCAGTTGACCGCTTTGGTATCGACCCATTGTTAACGATTACCGTCTAATGATAAAAAAAATCTCAGCGCTTGTCAAACTATCTCAAAAGAGCGGCTCACTACCTAAATATATAGAAACTAGATTATAAAGTGGCTTGAGTAATTAGTAACTTAACAATTGCGTAGGACAGAAAAACCACTGCTAAGCCAATCACCGACCAGACAATAATTCCCATGCTTTTTTTGACCTTTTCGTCGTTCCCGCCAGCCGTCATCCAACTGATTCCTCCGAAAATAAGCATAATCAAAGCTAAAGAACCAACCGCTCCCATTATTATATTTATAACCTTTCCTAATAACGCTTGCGGCGTAGTCACAGAAGAAAGAGGATCTTTTAGAGTCGGGAATGCGGAATCTGGGTAAACTCTCTGCTCTTCATTTTCTGCGGTTCCAACTTGTTCGCTCACTGTGATTGCTCCTAAACTAACTAATTGGCAAAAATTACTTTTTTTGGAAACACAATCAGAAACGGACGTATCATAGCAATTATTAGGATCCAATAATGAAGCGCAAAAGATAATAGATGATGAGTAGCCGTCTCCAGTAGTCATTTGTCTTGAAACCTGTTGGCATCCTTGACTTTTAACGCAAAGTGATTCGACCCCGGTATAGGAGAAACATTTATCTGTTTTCGGCGCACAAAGTTGATTATCAGCTGCCCTAGCTGTAGCGGTCCACAAGAAAATAGCACCTGCAATAAGAAATGTAAAAGCAAAAAAATGTTTAGAAAACTTTAATATCTTTTTTTGAGCTTTCATAAATATTGGACTATTTAATACTCTTTATAATAAAATTAACTAAGGCGTAGGAGGAAAAAATAAAGACGAGTCCTATCGCCGCCCAAACTAATATATCTTTCCCTTTTTTTATTTTCTCAGTATTGCCGGCTGAAGTAAGCCAGGTAAAACCACCATATAAAAACATTAATAAGGCAATGGAACCAATTAACCCCATTACCGCATTTATAATTTTTCCAATCAGAGCTTGGGGAGTTTCTATAGCGCCTAGAGGGTTAACTAAATTAGTTGTGCCAGCTTGAGCGTGGGTAATTGAAACAATAAAAACGCTTAAGAATAATGGAAAAAATTTAAGGTATTTTTTCATAACTTAAGATAAAAGCAAATATAAATAATACCTTACTATTATAACATCTGGCTATAAATAAAAAAAGAGGAGCCTTTTTAAGTGCTCCTCAAATATCTTATCCCTAAAAATTACAAATAACTAACCCTGAGGCTAATTATCTGGTCACTGTTAGCTACAATTTTGTAGTAACAGTTATGTTTTATAGGAATACTTCCTCCGGCCTCACCTTTACATGAGGACCCATCGCTAACCTTTACTGTGTAATCAAAGTTAGTTGATTGGATCCCATACTCTATGCGACCAGCTTTAAATCCAAACCAGGGAGTTTCTTCACCGGCCTTCAGGTTAAAAACCATTCGGCCTTCGTTTAAGATACTATAATCTGGAAAAGTCTGGCTAACGGTCGGTGTGGGCTGGGGAGTAATATCGGATGGCTCTGATTTTTTAGAGCTATCCCTTTTTACTATCTCCCGCGGC
>CAZPKN010000029.1:0-7947 GCA_964587195.1 uncultured Gammaproteobacteria bacterium
GGATGATATCCTGTTAACCTCTAAAATTACCGATAAGTACCATTTAATCGGCATACCGTACAAGGTTGCCTTGAGGGTTAGGAATAAATACGCTTTCCGTGAATTTTGTGCTGCGAATAATCTTCCTTCGCTTAAATTTCGCGCTCTAAAAAACAACCGCGATTTAGAAGAGGTAATTAGCCTTTTTAATTTCCCCTTGGTAGTTAAGCCGGCCTATGGAGCGGCCAGCGCTTTTGTGGTTAAGGTTAATAATGAAGAAGAATTGCGTGAAAGCTATGATTATATTAAAAAAAATATCTCACCTAAAATAGAATCGGCTCTAAATGACGGATTAGATGTTTTTGTCGAGGAATATATTGACGGCGATGAGGTTGATATGGATATCTTGGTCCAAAACGGCAAGATTAAATTTGGCGGTATTTCTGATAATGGCAAGACTAAAGAGCCTTTCTTTATTGAAACAACTAGAATGACGCCGTCTAATTTACCAACCAAGCATCAGGCTGCTCTTTTAGCGATGGCTGATGAAACTCTAGAAAAATTAGGGGTTCTTAATGGCTGCATTCATTTTGAGGCTAAGTTATCGGCAAACGGGCCGATTCCGCTAGAAATAAACCTACGTCTGGGCGGAGATGAGATCTATCCCAGCGTCAAAGAGGCTTGGCGGGTTGATTTGATAGAGAATACTCTAAAGATTGCCAGTGGTGTTTATATTCCCAAGTTTGATTTTCCAGCCGGACCATATAAATACTTGGCATCGCGCACTTTTTCAGCTGATTATTCTGGGATTATTGTTAATCTTGATATTGATGAAAATCTGAAGCGCCGGCCATTTGTCGAAGAATTTGAGTTTGAGAAGAAGATTGGCGATTCAGTTTTATGCCCCCCGGATGGCTACGAGTATTTAGGCTGGGTGCTGGTTTCAGGCGACAATCCTCTAGATGCTCAGGATAATCTAAAGGAGGCGGAAAATGCTATTTATTATGAAGTTGCTAAATTTCATCCAGCTTCATCCTTGGGAAAAACTAGGCGTCATTCACCATTTTCAGCCTCGGCTATTAACGCTGACATCATTAAGCGCCGTTCGAAAATTGAAAAGATACGCCGCATGGCTATTTCCAATCAACGCAATCTTCATATTGGAATCGCTTGTAATCTATATGATGAAGCAGGCGCTGATCAGGAGACAGTCGTCGAAAAGGACCTAACCGTTATTGGCGTCGATATTGAGAAGACTTTAAGAGCCAGGGGGTATAAGGTTAGCTTCTTTGATTTTAACGACCTGCCTAAAGCTTTTAATGACCTGAAAAATAGCGACGTTGACCTGGTTTTTAATGTTTGTGAACGAATTAATAATTCCAGTCTACTTGAACCGCATGCGGCCTCTATTTTTGATACTCTGCAAATTCCTTATACCGGGTCAAATCCTTTTACGCTTGGTTTATGTATTGATAAAATACGCGTTAAAAAACTTCTAAGCTATCATAAAATTCCCACTCCGGAATGGGATTATGTTTATTCCCTAGATGATGATATTAGAGAAGATTTGCGCTACCCGCTGATTGTTAAGCCAGCCAATACTGATAATTCAATTGGTATTACTAATGATTCGGTCGTGCGAAACAAAAAAGAACTATATAGGCAGCTAGAGGTTGTTTTAAAAGATATAGGTCGGCCAGCCCTAATTGAAGAATATATTGATGGGGATGAGTATGATGTGCCAATTATTGGCTCAGAGGAAGATGATTTACGCATTCTGCCTTTAGCGCGCTCAATGT
Source organism: uncultured Gammaproteobacteria bacterium (assembly GCA_964587195.1). Classification (GTDB taxonomy): domain Bacteria; phylum Patescibacteriota; class Patescibacteriia; order Patescibacteriales; family UBA12465; genus UBA12465. Next base: position 1,779 of record CAZPKN010000029.1, read on the forward strand.
TTGATAACCTGCCTAAAGATTTATGGCATATTTATCCTTTTGAGGCTAAATATACCGACGGCGGGGAGTATAATAAGATTGTTGTCCAGCGGCCGCCTAAAGGCATTAGCAAGAAGCTAGAGCAGCTCTTGGGGGAGATTGCCCTTGATACCTATAATATTTTAGACTGTCATGATTACGGTCGCATAGAAATTAGGGTTGATAAGAATAACAATCCCTATGTTCTCGAGCTTAACCCCAATCCATCGCTTGATGCCGAAGGAACCTTTGCGGCTTCCGCCGAGGTCATTGGTCTTGATTATGGAGACTTCTTAGAAGAAATTATTCGTTTGGCTATCAAGCGCTATAAGGACAATCCTCCATACTATCACCTACAATCTAATTTGATGTAGCTATGCTTGATATTAGAGAAGTAAGAGATATAAAAGAAGCAGAAATTTTGTGGCGGGAAATATCACCCTGCCAAACGATTTTTGATGATTGGGACTTTCGTTATACTTTCTATAAATACGATCCCCACCCTATTCTATTTCTGGCCGCCTATGAAAACGGCGAGTTAATCGGGCTTTTGCCGCTGCAGCTTCATCCTAAACATGGGTATGAGTTTTTTGATGAGTATAACTGTGAAGAAAACCGGCCTTTTATTAAGCCCGGGCGAGAAGAGATAATATCCGAGTTGTATCAGGCTATTCCCGGGAAAACTAAGATTTATGACATTTCCGGAGAAGATGAATTTACTATGGATCTTGAAGTGGAGGACTATAGTTATTATCTCCCCCTTGGAAACTTAAAATCTTTTTCTGATTTTCTAACCCAAAGATTAAGCTCTAAAAGGCGCCGGAGTCTGGAGAAGGAGATATCGGCAGCGGCTAGTCATAATCTAGAGGTAGAAGTATTTGCCGGAGATGATCAAGAAAAAGCTACTAGCGCTCTTAACGCCCTATTAGAATTTAATACAGGTAACTTCAAGGATGATTCCTATCTTCTAAAAGAAGATCAGGCCCCTTGGTATGATTTAATAAAACTACCGTTTAATTGGCGCTGGTTGACTGTTAAAAAAGATAATAAAATTCAAGGGGTTGCCCTCAGTGTTATCTATAATAAGGACTGGCATTATCTGATTACCGGAGTTAACTTCAAAGAGTTTCCCGGACTAGGCAAGTTAATGGTTAAAGAGGCAATAGAGGCGGCAATAAGAGAGGATGCTAAACTTTTTGATGCCGGACTGGGCGATTGCGGCTGGAAACACCTTTGGCATTTTGATAAGAAGCCACAATATATTTTTGCTAAAGGGGATTAAGAAATAAAAGTCAAGTAAATTTTCAGTGTCCTGTGCAAAAAACCCCTTTATTTATTGGCATATTTTTTTAGGTATGCTATAATAACCTTGTAATCATTGAAGTTTATTTAACAATGCTTGAAAAACCCTTTTAAACATTGATTAAAACTCTAATAATTAAACTTAGTTATTATTAATTTAAAATAATAATTTATAATTTGGACCTTTGTGAATAAATCCTATTAGGGATTATTGACAGAGCCCCATGCAAAAATTATGTCAAAAATGACAAAATCACAAATGATCGCTGGTTTATCTGAAGCGACCGGATTAAGCAAGAAAGATACCGCTGGTTTTATGGATAAGCTAGCTGACGTTGTTTACAAAGAAGTAAAGAAGAATGGTGAATGCATCGTTCCTGGCTTCGGTAAGTTAGTAAAGGTAAAGAGAAAAGCTAGAGAAGGCCGCAACCCAGCAACCGGCGAAACTATCAAGATCCCAGCTAAGACAGTTATCAAGTTCCGCTTAGCTAAGGTTGTTAAAGACACGGTTCTATAATATCAAGGCGACTCGGTCGTCTAAACTCTTTAAACCGTCCCGTCGGAATCCGGGGCGGTTTTTGTTTTGTCAACAACCAGTAGAATAAAATTCATAAAGTTTTAAGAAGCTTACTATAATTTGTAAATAGTTAACAAGTAAATCTTTTCTTAACAAAAAAACCGACCTTAAGTAAGATCGGTTTTTTTGATTAACACTTGCGCTCTTAAAGAGCTCAAAAACAACTCTTTAAAAACGGCTTTCCACTAGTTTATATAAAACTCTCCCTAAGGGACTTTATAATTTCCATTCGTTAACGTATTGTCCTAACCCAGATTCCTTTAGCTTATTTTTCAGCTTAGTATTTTTGTGTAGAAAAGTAAGCAGGGAACCAAGGTCTATCTGGTAACGGTTTTTAACTATCTTATACTTTAAATGAGAATCAGATTTAATAGCTCGCCTGATTGTTTTTCCCTGAACCCCGCCTAAAGCGGCCGCTTCGGATACTGAGACCCAAATCGGACAAGCGATTTCTTTAATTGGAAAATCAGCTTTTTGGTCCATCTTTTTAATACTTAAGTCTACGATATTCTAGACTTAAGTCTAGAACCGAGACAAGGAAAGAGTTTTTTTTAGTCCTTATCCTCATAATCTCCATCCTTTCTTTTAAGACTTTAGTCCAAACTTGTATGGACTTAAGTCTTATTATTTTAGTCTATATTGAAAAAAAGTCAAGAGGTTAGACTAGTAATTGACTTAGAGCCCCGGGAAGTTAATCAAGAGGCTAGGCGTACTCTTAGCTGTATCTAAGAACCTTTAAGGGGTCTGCTAATTAGTCGAAACAAGCATCGCCATGATCTTAAAAATAGCCGGTTTTTTCTTTTTAAAAGCTTCTCGAAATGGGGATATTTAACTTGCTTTATGCCTTTTACTGTGTTAAGCTGGAGTAACATTTGAAAGGTGATTTTTTGTTAAATTTAGGTTTAACCGTTTTTGTTTATTTACGAAATTAATGTCGAGTAATCTGATCGAAAAATTTAAGAACCGTCAGTCGCTCAGCCGCCTGAAAAGTCATGATAAGGAGGCGTTCGTTCAGGCGTACGACGATAATGTTAGCGATATCTATCGCTTTGTTTATTTTAAGATTGGGAGTAAAGAAGAGGCCAATGATTTAACTTCGACGATCTTTTTAAAGACTTGGAACTATATCCAAAATAATAGCCTGGAAGACAGTAAAACTTTACGCGCTTTGCTCTATAAAATTGCCCGAACGACTATTATTGATTATTACCGAGAAAACGGCGGCCGAGTTAATGCTTCTCTTGATGATGAGGAGAATAAAATAGATATTGTTGACGAATCGGTTAGTCCAGAGGACAGAATGGACGAATCGGCGGATTTAGCCCTGATTAAAAGTAAGCTGCCTCTCTTAAAGGAGGAATATCGTGAAGTGGTTATTATGCGCTTTATCAGTGATTTAACTTTAGAGGAAATAGCAGAAATTAGTGGCAAGAAAAAGGGAAATGTTCGCGTTCTTCTTCATAGGGCGCTCGGAGCTTTAAAGGAGTTAGTCGAGGCCGAAATCGGCAGCAATGAGACTTCCGAAAAAGCGCCTTTAAAGACTAAAGGGCGGCCGGAAGAGGAACTGTAACAATTTCGCCAGTTTTACGTATATTAAGGTGTATGACCGACAGAGAACTTATCAAAAAGTTAAATACCCTAAAAAATATTAAGCCCGAGGCTGCCTGGACAAGTAGCAATCGGGAACTTTTATTATCCCAAATCTCTAATTCCGGCGCCCGTGAATTATCGGCTTGGAAAATGTTTGCTATTAATTTTAATAGTTTTGTTAAAGTCTCCGCTCAGCCGGCTTATGCCTTAGGCGTTTTCTTATTGATCTTAGTCGGCGGCGGTTTATTCAGCCATCAGGTTTTCAATAATGCTAAGCCGAACGACTCCTTATATATTGCTCGCATCATTTCCGAACAAGCTAAGTTATCGACCGTCTTTAATTCCGCGGATAGAAATAAGATGGCCGCTAAATTTTCCTTAGAGCACGCCCGCGATATATCCACTGTTTTAGCTGATCCGAATTTTAATACTGAGGAAAACAAAGACCAGGTCGCTAAGTTAAGCGAGAGCTTTAATAAAGAAATAGAAAATGTCAAAACTAGAATCAGTTATTTAGCTCCGAAGACTGAAACAGTTGAACCAAAAAAAGTAGATAATACTTCTGCTGAGGAAGATGTAGTTTCCATGGCCGGGAGCGAGAAAGATGATAGAGGATTACAGGTTGCCGAAAAACAACCGGTTAAGGCAGTTATTCCGGTAGTAGCTACCAATTCTGAATTGGTGGCCACGAATTCAGAAACATTATCAATTGCGCCGATAGAAATTTCCACTAGTTCTACACTGACAACCTCTTCTATTTTAGATGAAGCTAAGCAGTTGTCAGACAGCAAGGATTACCAGAAAGCATCCGAGAAATTACAAGAAGTTAGTGAATTAATAAAATAAGACAATGCCGGTCGAACGTTTCAATCTTGAGGAGGGGCAGGCTGATATCTTAAGCAATGAACATTGGTTGAGATATGAGGCGGTCGCTCCGCTCATCAAAGATAAAGTGGTTTTAGATATCGCTTGCGGTTCTGGTTACGGAACGGACTACCTAGCTGGTCGAGGAGCAAAAGAAGTTATCGGCTCTGACATAAACGAAGCAACGGTTCGTCGCAATCAGGCTTACTATCATAAAACGAATTTAAGATTTCAAGCGGCCGATGCGTTAAAACTACCTTTTGAGAATGATAAATTTGATGTCGTTGTTTCTCTTGAGACTATAGAACATTTTTCAGAGGACAAGCAGAACGATTTCTTAAAAGAATTAAAAAGAGTTTTAAAACCAGAAGGCCTTATAGTTCTTTCTACCCCTAATGCTGAGGCAAGCCGCGTCAAGAATCCTTGGCATTTGAAAGAATTAGTAAAAGATGAGTTTAGTTCATTACTTAAAGATAATTTTAAAAACAGTCGCATATACGAACAGGGAAGCGCGCTAGCAACTTTCATTAAGGGTAATGGTGAGACGCAATTAACAATCACTGGCGGATTTCAAGCTAAGTACTACTTAGCTTTAGCTAGTGACAGAGATATTAATGAGCAAATTGCTACCTCGGCCTCCTTAAATCCCCTAGCTCTGTCAGTAAAAGAAAACCATCCGCTCATGAAAGCGATTGACAAAGTTTATTACCAGTTAAATAAGTTAAGTATATTTAAAAAAATCTTCCGTTATTTTTCCCGCCTGGCTCTAAAAGCGAAGGCAGAAAAATAAAGGAAATTAATGCGTGTTTGTTAGTTTATCTCCACTGCGGGTTACTCCTGGCTGGAAGATCGGTATCTAGTCGTTCGTCCTATCACGGATAAGTCACGGAGATATGCTAACAAATCCGCATTACTGCGGATTGATAGGCCTATTCAAGGTCGAGTCCCCGTTAAAAGGGATTGGTCTGTCCTTAAAAATAAATTCTTCGATTCAAAGCTAAAACGATTTATCTCAAGCAAAACACGTAAATCGGTTAAGCTTTTCTCCAGCAGGCGAGCAACACGCGCCGCTGGCAGAACTTACAATTTAAGATCAGTCAGTAGCGCCTTAAGCCTTCAACCGGCTGGCGAAGCGGGATTCCGACTGATTTACGATTAAGCCTAAAGATTTTTCTAAAGTAGGCGGCGAATCGAACAACTTTTCCTTCCTATTGTTCAAACTACTGTTGTTTGGACCTTGGGAAAGAAATTAACCTATAATTATGAACAAATTACGCAAATTTTTAGTTATCGGCGTAATGGTAATGACAGTTTTTGCCACTATGGGCATGGTTGCTCCTCGCGTTGAGGCGGCTGCATCTGCAGGCGACTTAATTAAGATGGACGGCCTTTCTTCTGTTTATTACTTAGGTGCCGATGGCAAGAGATATGTATTCCCTAATACGGATACCTACATGTCTTGGTACAGCGACTTTTCTGGCGTTGTTACCATCCCAGCTGCTGAATTACAAAGCTATCCTTTAGGTGGCAATGTAGTAATGCGCCCGGGAACAAAGTTAGTGAAGATTACAACTGACCCAACTGTTTATGCAGTTGAACCAAACGGAACTTTACGTTCTATCGTTAGCGAAGCTAATGCCATTGCATTATATGGAACTAACTGGAACAAGAGAATCGTTGACGTTCCGGATGCTTTCTTCACCAACTACACCATCTCTTCTCCTTTGACTGTTGGACAAGTTCCGGCTGGTTCTTTGGTAAAGAGCGCTGCTTCTGCTGACGTTTATTACTACGATGGTACTAACTATCGTTCTATCG
>CAZPKN010000030.1:0-7942 GCA_964587195.1 uncultured Gammaproteobacteria bacterium
AACATTAAGATCACCTTCAGTTAAGATAAAGTCGGCTGCCTCCCTGGCGACGTCGGCGGCATTGTCTACTGCCAGAGAAACGCCAGCTGCTTTAAGAGCCGGGGCATCATTTATTCCGTCTCCGAGATAGCCGACGCTGCTATGTTCCTGTAATAGTTTGATTATCTCATGTTTACTATCAGGTGAAACTCGGGAAAAAACGCTATATTTTAAAACGGCCGCTTCTTTTTCTTTTTGGTTCATTTTATCAAGATCAGCGGCCGGCAGAACTTCTGCCTGGTCGGCAATTAGGCCGATCTGACGGGCAATCGCTCCGGCTACTTCCCGGCTATCCCCGGTAATTATTTTTATCTTTATATCCATTGCCTTTGCTTGCCGGATGGCCCTGGCGGCAGTCTCTTTTATATTATCGGCAAATGAGATCAACCCGGTTAGTTCTAAATCTTTTTCTTCGTTGCGGCAATTATCACGAAAATTATCAAGATTAATGGTGCTGAAACGTTTTTTAGCGATTCCTAGGACGCGTCGGCCAAGTTGGCCTTGTTGCTCAACCCATTGTTCGGCTGTAAAACATTCATCTTTGGTATTTTTAGTTAATCCCAATATTATTTCAGGAGCTCCGCGCACGATAAAATCTATCTTCCCTTCTTCTTCTATCAAAGCATTATTTCTTAAGAATTTTGGATCAAAAGGCGAACTGAAAAGTATCTTTATTTTTTTAATAGACTCCATCATTTTTCGGCTAGCCGCTTTTTTTAAAGAAGTGTCGAAGGGGTCGAGGCGTTGCCCTTGTTCTCCGGAAGCTAAAATAGCGCTTGTTAGAACTTCTTCCCGGCTAGCATGCCGGTCGTAAACATCGAATAACTTCAACTTGCCTTCGGTCAGGGTGCCGGTTTTGTCCGAACATAATATTTCTATATTCCCAAGATCTTCAATAGAAGACAGGCGCTTAACTATTACTTTGTGCTTAGCCAGACTCATAGCACCGCTAGAAAAAGAAAAAGTCATCACTAAAGGGAGTGCTTCAGGAATAACGCCGATTGCTAAAGCGATGGAGAAAATCACGAGTTCCATCCAATTTGCATCGCCACCTTTTATTGCCAGGTTTATTACAAAAACAAAGGTTAGGGTGATTAAGACAAGTTTAACGATAAAATTGGATAAACCGGAGATGTTATTAGCAAAACTACTAACTTTTTTGGTTTGGGCGCTTAAGGTAGCGATACCTCCGATTACCGAGGATTTTCCGGTAGCTATGACCACCGCCCTAGCTTTGCCGCTGGTAACGGTTGTCCCCGAGAAGACAATATTAACCGCCTCGGAAATATTGGTAGTCTCCTCTACTAAGCGTTCCCCATGTTTAATGACAGACACTGATTCTCCGGTCAAGGAAGACTCGTCAACGCTAAAGCTATAGGCTTCGATTATCCTAGCATCAGCGCTCACCTTATCTCCAGTCTCTAAAATTATTATATCTCCCGGAACTAATTCGCCGGCGTCTATCGTTTTTAAATTCCCTCCTCGGATTGTTTTTGTCCGCCAGGAAATAAGCTCGCCAAGCAGCTTGGCCGTTTTTTCAGAGCGATATTCTTGAAAAAATCCCAACCCGGCGTTAATCAGAAGAAAAATTAAAATCATAATACCTTCTAGCCACTGTTGCAGAAGAAAAGATAAGGCCGAAGCAGCGATTAACATGTATATAAAAGGTGAGATAAATTGCCGAATCAGAATTTTAGAAGCTGATATTTGCTTAGTCTCTAAATGGTTTGATCCGAATTTTTTCAAACGTTCCCGAGCTTCAACGCTGCTTAAGCCATTTTCTGAATCACTTTTTTCTTCAGCAACGACATCTAGGGCTTCGCGTCGAAGACAATCTTTCCAAGTCATATAAAGATTATGAATATTTATGATTATTAACATTATATCACATAAATACGGATTTAGTATAAAATAAAAAATAAAGTTAACCCCGAACTAGTTTTTAAATAACATTTTACTAACCTTTAATCCTACAACTTCTGGTATATTTGTTAATCAAATAAATCATTAATAAATTAGTATTAACTAGACTTCGGATTCAAACCAATAATCTCCTTTATTTACAGCTCTTTTTATTAATTTGACTCCAATAAAAAAACTCAGCGCAAACTGAGTTCTTCTGATTTTTTGGTAATATTAGACTTCTCCTGTCGGTCTTAAACAGCAAAATGTTGTTGGCTCGGAGACTGGGATAAGATTGGAACTTTTTTAAACAACAGAAACTTGTTTAAGACTTAGAGTACACAAATAAGCAATATTAACTTTAGTGATATCTTCAATTACTAAATTTTCTTTTAAGAAAATATTCTCCAATTCTGTCTTAGTAAACTGCTCCGATATGTTATCGCCCAACGATTCATCAAAAACAACCGTTGTCCCTTTAACTTCTTTTATTCTAACGCCGACTGTTTTATAAAGAGCCATTCTTTCGGAAAAAGCATCTTCAGAAAAAACACTAATTACAATTTTACCAGATGATTTCAAAACCCTTTTCATTTCATCTATAACAATAAATTTTTTATCAGCAAAATTTGCGAAAGTAGTCATGCAAACTACAAAATCAAACGATTCGTCTGGGAAAGGCAAGCTCGAAGCATCAGCTTTTAAAATTTTAAAGTTTAGGTTTAATGTGTGGACATATTAGTTTGTTAAATTATCCTTGATAATAAAAGAAAATTGCTATATTATTGCAATATATACATTATCTTATGCCTATAAGTCCCCTACAATCACGCCCTCTACCGCTTAGCCCTTTGAGTAAAAATCAAGGATTCTCTGGAGGGACTATGTCGTCTAATATTTCCGGCCCTTATCCAAGAAGCGGACAGAGTAGGCCGTCTTTAAAGTCATCTACGGGTTATAGCCTCCCTTCCGCGCCCAGGCCTATTACTAGAGGGAGTGTTTTTGAAAATATTGATATCGACCAAATCGGACAAGGCAGGATGCTAACGGAGGGGTCATATCATAATCAGTTTGGCGCTAAGAAAAATCTTGGGCTTAAAGGACAATTAGGAAAACTAAAAAGAGCGGGAAAATTTTCAAGCACTAAAAATCTTTCAGCGGGCAATGTTAAACAGATTCACGATTTAATTGCTGACAGGATGAAGGGTAAAGCAGTTAGCTCCAGGACTATTATTAGTCGTCAGGATAGGTTGGCTATTTTAAAAGAATCTCGGAAGTTAGTAAAAACCGAGGGCAGTAAGTTCACTTATCAAGATAGAGATGATTTAAAGAAAATTGTTGATTCCTTGAGAAAGCAATATAGAGACAAGGCTTTAGGGAGAGATTAACAAGCGCTTGTTTAGGTGAAAATTGTTATTAAAAATAACTGAGCGCTCATGACTCAGTTATTTTTTTATTGAATGATAAACTGGTTGTTTCGCTTAATCTACGTTGGCTCGGGGATAGGGATTATAGGGCGGCTTTGCCGCCCTTTCTACCTGCCCTGCCTGCCGGTAGGCAGGGTCGCTCGGAACTGCCAGCAAGCCCGCCTACCGGCAGGCAGGCTGGCGCTTTCCCCGCTATCCTCGGCAGTGCAAACCCTACGGGTTCTCATTATTAACCGCAAACTAATAAAAAAATGGCTAATATTAGCCATTTTTTTATTAGCTCGGGGTCGTGGACAAAGTTCGAACTAGTGTGGCCAAGATTAGACAATAAAATTAGATTGAGAAAATTAGTTCGTCGATATCTTTAATCAGTTTCATGAATATCTTTTATTTTAATAAGCATATCTGTCTCTTTTTCATGATTAACAGAAATATTTAATTTACAATTTCCTTTATAGGGAATGAATTCCTTCTTCAGTGGTGAAAAGGAGATTAATTTTACCGGATTAGTTATTTCACAAACAGCTTCTCCTTCTTTATCCCCTGGTAAAAATTTAATATTTATGGGGCATTTGAGACCCTTGTTTATATTTATATCACAAGGCAGACTTGCAGGTCGTCCAATGTAGTTGGCTTTTTTAAAATCTTCTATCCCATTCTTGTCTCCGATAAGATTAGTTGAGGGATCAACTGGCACCCACTCTCCGCTACTAAGTTCGATTTCACACCAAAAATGGGATGGAGCCCTTTCGCCGACATCAACTAATTTAAACAATTGTCCGTTATTATCAGCCCTATTAATATTTTGAATTACCTCACTATTTAAAATAACTCCCTTTAAACCAACTTTTTCTGCTAAATACAAATAAGCTAGGGATAAATTTCCACATATCCCGTAACCTTTCTCGAAAGTATCTGATAAATTCATTATTTTAATAGCGTCAGTCAATAAATTTTCTTCAACCCATTCTGCCAATTCCGGATTTTCTGATTTTAAATTATCATTATCTTTTTTAAAAGGATATTTTACGTGTTTTCTTAGAGTCCCCAGTATCTTCGATAATCTTTCTTCTTCTGGTAAATCTTGAAATTGTTTAACTTCATCCACGATAGACTGCATTTTTTCAGTTTCTTTATCAAAAATACAATACTGTGCATATTGTCTACCCTGCTCTAAATTTATTGGCTCTTTTTCAAATTTAATAACAAACTCTTTTGATGAATCTCCATCTTTCTGTAAAGATAAATTTTGTATTTGTATTTCAGCCCTGTCTTCAGAAAAAGAAGAAATCATTTTCTCTTCAAGATTTTCCGTTTTATTTTGATTTAATTCTGAAAATTGCCCTAACATATTAATAAATATTTATTATTAACCCAGCTTTATAAAATAATTATAGCATACTTTAACCTCAAAGACAGGAATCGGATTCGAACCAAGATATACCAATAAAATAAAGGGTTTTATGTAATTTACTATAGATTATCTAAAATACCCCAAAAATGTTCGAACCGCTTTAGAGCTTAAAATATGTCTAATATTAAACCAAAAACAGGCTTATAAAACCTGTTTTCGTGTTTTGCTCGGGGATAGGGATTTCCGCCCTCGCTCCGCCCCATAATGGGCGGAGCTCACTTGTCCAGACCGGCCGCTGAGCCCTACGCCAGCTCGGGCTCATCGTCGCTCTCCTTTTCGCTCGAGCTTCCGCTCTCGCTCAAGACTCGCTCGCCGCTTGTTCGAATCCCCTTCGCTTCGCGAAGACCCAATAAAAAACAAGCTATTAGCTTGTTTTTTATTGGGTGCTCGGGGATAGGGATTCGAACCCCAATAGCCAGGACCAAAACCTGGAGTCCTACCGTTAGACGATCCCCGAATATTTTGTAACGCCTACATCTTAAATTAATTACCTAAATATTTCAACCCTACCCTTTTTTATCTATCTTTTCCCAATCTTCAATTTCTCCAGGCGCGCTAATAAACATCTTGTGAAGCTCAATTTTATCTATTTTTTTTAACTCCCTCCTTTTTTTGGGGTCGCGTTTTTCTAGCTTTCTTGATAAATGTTCAAACTCGTAACTCAATTGCCCTTCGCTAATGATAATTTTTTCCTCAATAGCTTCTGCTTCTATTATTTTCTCGGCGGAAAAATTATAGCCACGATTGAGCGCTTCTTTTCGAACTACGCTTAAATAATAATTAATATATTTAACTGGATCACTAGCCTTTTTAAACCTTTCTAGTTGTGGATGATTTTTATAACCCTTGGTCTTTCCTTCTAAAACATTTTTGGCGAGCAAGCCTTCGCGCCAGAGGGCGAGTAAGCCTTGTCTATCGAGATACTTAGGGTCCAGACTCCAAAGGCGCATAAATTAATCTTCGTTTTTCGGGCGCATTAAAGGAAATAAGGTTGTTTCGCGAATCGGCTTATCGCATAAAAAAGCAAACAATCTTTCTCCAAAGCCAAATCCGCAAGTTGGCGGCATGCCATGTTCAAGCATCTCCACAAATTCCCAATCCGGCATCATCGCCTCCTTATCCCCTCTGTCAATTAACTTTTGCTGTTCTTCAAAACGTCTTCTCTGGTCAAGCGGATCATTTAATTCAGAAAAGCCATTGCCAATTTCCGAACCGGCAATAATTATTTGGAATCTTTCTGTTAATTCCGGATTTTCAGGCTTTGCTTTAGCCAGAGGGCTAACTAATTTAGGATGATTTACTAGAAAAACTGGTCCGGCAATTGTCTTGCGACAATATTTCCAAAGCGTATCGGTTAATCTTTCTCTGTTTTCGCCTTCATACTTGACTTGTAATTCTTCTAACTTCGCTTTCATTTCTTTTTCAGTTGCCTTTAAAACATCAATGCCGGTTTTATCTAAAACCGCCTGACGATAATCTAAACGGGGCCACTCGCCGGCTAAGTCATATTCAAAACCTCTAGTTTTAAATTTAGTTGTTCCAAAAACTTCTTGAGCAATTTCTTGATACATGTCTTGAGCCAGTTTCATGCCCATTTCATAATCAGCGTAGGCCCAATAGAATTCCATGTTAGTAAATTCTTGGAGATGGTCAGGGCTAGATCCTTCGTTGCGATAAGCACGTCCGATTTCAAAGACTTTCTCATAGCCGGCGGCCATTAAACGCTTTTGCCAGAGCTCCCCAATAGAAATTCTTAAATAAACCGGCAAATCGAAATCATTATGGTGGGTTTTAAAAGGATTAGCCTCGGCACCGCCCGTGGTCACTTCTAAAGTTGGCGTTTCAACTTCAAAAAAACCATGACGTTTCATGAAATTACGCGCCGCTTCCCAAAAACGCGCTTTTTTATAGAAAATATCTCTTAAATCTTGATTGAGAAGTAAGTCTAAATAGCGTTTTCTCAGTCTCTCGTCTTCATCCTTAAGTCCATACCAAGAATCCGGAATAGGGCGTAAAGCCTTAGTCAGAAGTCGCCATTCTTTAACCATGACACTTTTTTCCCCCTTATGAGTTAAAAAAGCCACGCCTTTTACTTGAATAAAATCGGCGATATCAATCGTCTTTAAAAAGCTTTTATATGAATCGGCCCCTAAATCTTTTTTGGAAAAGGCTAATTGAATGCGTCCACTAGCATCTTCTAAATCGGCAAACGCTAAATTACCATGTTCACGCTTAGAACGCAGGCGGCCGACAATATTAAATTCAGTTTGTTTTTCTAAAAGTTCGTCAAAGCTATCGCTTACCCCTTTTATTTCTTGATCTCGCTTAACCTTAGCCGGATAGGGGTTATTTCCCGATTCAATAATAGTCTCCAGTTTTTTTAACCGATCAGTTCTTTCGCTAACTGAGTTATCTGGTTGTTGTTCGGTCGGGATTTTAGACATAAATTTAAAATTATTCTATCTTCAAAATTTTATATTTCATTATTCCTCGAGGCGTTTCAACTTCAACCGAATCTCCCTTTTTCTTTTCTAAAAAAGCCACGCCAATCGGTGATTCGTTCGAAATTTTTCCATTTAAAGGATCGGCTTCATTAAAACTAACTATCGTATATTGTTTTTCTTTATTATCTATCTTCACAGTAATCTTTGAACCCATTACAACTTTTTCACTAGAGCCAGAGCTTTGAACGACCGTCACGTTTTTTAGAGTATTGGTCAGCTCCAGGATACGTCCTTCATTTAAGGCTTGAGCATCCTTAGCTTCGCTGTATTCAGCATTTTCGCTCAAATCGCCTAATTCTTTGGCGCGCTCTATACGCTCGGCGATTTCTTTACGTCTGACAGTCGACAAAAAATTTAGTTCATCTTTAAGCTTGTCGTAGCCTTCTTGCGAGATGATTTGTTCATTCATAATTTTACGATATTTATTGAAGATTAGTTAATGATTAATATACTCTATATTTATCGATCAAGCAAGCCCCGGCAATGATAATACCTATCCCTAGAGGGTGGTTTAGATATGGAGTAAAGAAATTGGTGATAGCAATGAAAATCAATCCGCCAGCCAGACCGAGAATAACTATTTCTGGCTTCTGGTGGTTGATTTTCCAAGCTTGCTTGAGCAAGGAAAAAATCAGCAGTAAATAAGCGCCTAAGCC
>CAZPKN010000031.1:0-7533 GCA_964587195.1 uncultured Gammaproteobacteria bacterium
TAAAGCGCGGATAGCCGCTTCGCGCCCCGTTCCGACACCGGAGACGAAAACGCTGACTTCCTGTAGACCGTATTCTTCCTTAGCTTTTTGAGCGGCGATTTTAGTAATAATTTGAGCGGCATAAGGAGTCGCTTTTTTAGCGCCCTTAAAACCAGCTAAACCGGCGCTGGCCCAAGAAATAACATCACCATTATTATCTGTTAAGGTAATCATGGTGTTGTTATAGGTGGCCTGGATATAAGCCCGGCCAACCTTAACGACCTTAGCCACTTTCTTTTTCTTTTTCTTAACGAGTTTTTTCTTAGCACGAGCCTGTTTATTCTTCTCCAGCTTCTGCTTGATTTCTTCAGGCAATTCCTCGTCGCTAGAATCAAAAGAAAAAGTATCAACTTCTTTTTCTTCTGTTTCGCCTTGATCGTCAACTTCAAGGACAGGAGTTTTTTTAATTTCCTTAACCTCTTCGGCTGCCGCTTCTTTTTTTACTTCTTCAGACATATTGTAAAACTTTTATAAATGATTAGGGATTAGGTCTTTTGTAAACCCGCCTTACTCTTACCGCTACCCATAGTAACGCGCTTATTGCCACGAACAGTTCGACTATTAGTCTTGGTTCTTTGGCCTCTAACCGGTAAATGTTTGGTGTGGCGCTGACCACGATAACAAGCGATTTCTTTCAAACGCTTAACGTTACTTTGAACTTCGCGGCGCAAGTCGCCTTCAACCGTATATTTTTTTTCAATAAGCTCACGTAAACGATTAACATCGTCTTCTTTTAAATCTTTGACGCGGATATTCTTATCGACCTTAGCCTCGGCCAAGACCTTATTAGACCTCGTTTTACCGACACCGTGGATATAAGTTAAAGCGATTTCGACTCTTTTGTCGTTGGGAATATTAACTCCCGCAATTCTTACTGCCATAATAGTATAATAAAATTAGCCCTGTCTTTGCTTATGTTTAGGGTTTTTACAAATTACGTGGACGCGGCCTCCGCGACGAACGACCTTGCAATCTTTGCAGATTTTTTTAGCGCTGGCTCTTACCTTCATACTAGAAATCTAAAAATTTAATTAAATTAGAGACGGTAGGTGATTCGACCTTTAGTCAAATCATAGGGGCTGATTTGCAGTTTAACTCGATCGCCGGGCAAAAGACGGATTTTATTCATCCGCATTTTTCCGGACAGATGTGCGAGAATTTCATGGCCATTATCGATTTTCACCTTAAAGCTGGCAGCCGGCATTAGCTCTAAAACCTCGCCTTGCATTTCAATGAAATCTTTAGCATTCAAGATAGCGTTGCTATCAAGCGAACTGCTTTTTTTATTGTCTTTTGACATTAACACAAAAAAATTTGATAAAGGTATTTTAGCAACTTTATCAAAATCTATTATAAAAAATTAATTTTTCTAATAATATTCTTAATAAAACCATTATAGAGATAAGCGAATAAGTTGTCAAGAGTTCCTCTAAAAAGGATTACGCCTCCAAAACTGCCTTAATGCGACGTACTCCGGCGCTAGACGCTTCTTCCTTCTGAACCTTAAATTCACCTAATATTCCAGTATTCTTAACATGGGGGCCGCCGCATATCTCCTGTGAATAGGCTAAGCCTAAATCTGGGCTGCCGTCTGCCTTAAGTGGGGCAACTGTATAGACCTTAACCTTTTCCCCATATTTAGAATCAAAAACTCCCATCGCTCCTCTTTTTTTAGCCTCTTCAAGTGATATTTCTTCGCAAGTCACTGGGAAGTCGGCGGCAATAGCGCCATTAACCAAATTCTCAACTTCTTTGATCTGTTCAGGAGTCATTTTCTCGGAATGAGAAAAATCAAAGCGTAACCTCTCGGCGGTAATATTACTTCCCTTTTGTACAACATGATCTCCTAAGGCTTTTCTAAGAGCCGCGAGTAATAAATGAGCGGCCGTATGGAGCCTGGTTGTTTCTTCACTCGCGTCAGCTAGCCCGCCCTTAAATTTTCCGGCGGCAGCGGTTCGGGATAAGTCTTGATGTTTTTTCAGCTCGGCGGCAAATTCAGATTGAATTTTTTCTTCATCAAACCATTCGCCCGGCCTCATTTTCTTTATCTCCTCCATTGATAGTTCTAAAGGAAATCCGAAACTTTGATAAATATTAAATAGCCAACTACCACTAATCTCATACGGGGTAAATCCTAATTGGCCATCAATAATGTCGATGTTTTGTACATTAACTTTTTCTCCTGGTTTCTTTTCATGGGCTTCTATTTGGGTATTTAAAATTTTTAGCCCTTTCTCCAGCGTTCGAGAAAATTTTTCTTCCTCTTTATTTAGATTTTCAATAATAAAGTTTTTATTATCTTTAAGCTCTGGGTAAATTTCCTGATATTCATTAATCACTATTTCGGCAATTTCCGAAATCCAAGCGGTTGCAGTTATACCGAGCTGCCGGCCATAGCGAAGCGCTCGTCTTATTAAACGGCGAACCACATAACCCTGATCGGTATTGGAAGGTGTAATGCCACGCGGATCGCCGATAATGAAAGTAGCAGCCTTGATGTGGTCAGCGACAATACGCATCGCTCTGGTTACGTCTGTGCCTTCATTATATTTATACCCGCTTAACTCCTCTATCTTAGTAATTAGACCAACAAACAAATCGGTTTGATAATTATCGCCTAGTCCATTAATAACCGCGCAAGTTCTTTCTAGCCCTAGACCCGTATCAACATTTTTTTGCTTTAAAAGTTCAAAACTGCCGTCCGCTTTTTTATTGTACTGCATGAAAACATTGTTCCAAATTTCTACCCATAAATCATTATCATCGTTGAAAAAACCAGGCGTTTCCTTGGAATCACCGGTCCAATAGAAAATTTCCGAATCTGGTCCACATGGCCCAGTTGTTCCAGCCGGCCCCCACCAATTATTTTTCTTGGGCAGCTTAGCAATCCTCTCTATCGGCAAGTTATTATCCTCAAAAATCTTTTTCCAAATATTATAAGCTTCTTCGTCAAACGGCGCATCTTCATCGCCAGCAAAAACTGAAACCGCTAAGCGATTCTTATCGAGCCCCAGCCATTTTTCATCAGTTAAAAACTCAAAACTATACTGGAGGGACTCTGCTTTAAAATAATCACCGAGCGACCAATTCCCCATCATCTCAAAAAAAGTATGATGTGTCTTATCGCCAACTTCTTCAATATCGCCGGTTCTAATACATTTCTGGGCGCTAGTTAAACGATTCCCCGCGGGATGTTTTTCCCCTAAAAGATACGGAACTAAAGGATGCATGCCGGCGGTTGTAAATAAGACAGTCGGGTCGTTTTCTGGAATCAAAGAAGCACTAGAAATCACGGCGTGATTTTTAGTCTGGAAAAAATCTAAATATTTTTGGCGGAGCTGTTTAGAAGTCATATATTTTTCTAATCATCTTTACTTATAGCTTTTCTATATTACATTAACTTCCTCTTCAATTTCAAGTCCGAATTTCTTTTTAACCGCGGACTTAATCGCTTTAACGAGCCTGAGAACATCCTTGGCTTGGGCGCCGCCATAATTAACCAGAATAAGGGCTTGCTTGTCATACATTGCGACTGGACCAATTTTCCGACCCTTAAACCCTGTCTGCTCTATCAGCCAACCGGTAGGAACCTTAATTTTCCTATTAGCTGCCGGGAAGCTCGGCATATCAGGATAGAGGGCTTGCAGTTTTTTAAACTGACTCTGACTGATTTCCGTATTCTTAAAAAATGAACCAGCATTGGGCAGGACGAAAGGATTCGGCAATTTACTATTTCGAATCGTCTCAATCGCTTTAATAACGGCCGGAAGATTAGGCTTTCTTACTTTCTGTTTCTTCAACTCTTCTTTAATACTGCCGTAATCAAGCTTCCAAGCGCTTTGCTTACTTAACCTAACGGTTACTGAATAAATAAAATAGCGCCCCTTTAACTTGTTTTTAAAGATGCTATCGCGATAGCCGAAACGGCAATCCTTAAAGAAAAAAGTTTTTTCCCGGCCAGTTTTTAAATCAATCGCGACTAGTGAGTCAAAAACATCTTTGATTTCAACCCCATAGGCGCCGATGTTTTGGACTGGCGCCGCCCCAACTGTGCCGTAGATAAGATAGAGATTTTCTAGGCCGTAAAACTTGTGTTTAACAGCATAATCGACAAAAGATGACCAGATTTCTCCAGAGTTTCCCGTCAGCCAAGTTTCGTCTTTTGTTTCCGAACTAATTTGGACGCCCTTGATTTCGTTTTTTAAAACCAAACCCCTGAACCTCTTCGATACCAAGAGATTGGACCCGCCACCCAGCACAAAAATCGGGCGCTTATTTTTCTTAGCCCAAGAAATTGCCTCCTGCAAATCATCGCGACTTTCTATAACCGCAAAAAATTCAGCAGCGGCGCCGATCTTTAAAGTCGTATATTTAGCTAAAGAAACGTTTTTTTGAATATTTAACATATCACAAATTTTAGTTAACTCACTTCCCCTAACTCCTGCAGTTTCAAAAGCTTGGCATAGAGTCCGCCATCTAAACGAGACAACTCCATATGACTTCCCTCTTCAACCACGTGGCCATTCTCTAAAACAATAATCTTATCCGCTTTTTTAATAGTACTGAGGCGGTGGGCAATAATAATCATCGTTCTTTGGCGGCTAATTTTATCCATCGCGTCTTTAATTAAAGCTTCGCTCTGACTATCGAGGTTAGAAGTCGCTTCATCAAAAATTAGAATACGCGGATTGGCCAGAATCGCCCGAGCAATGCCAATACGCTGGCGTTGGCCGCCGGATAGTTTAATACCGCGTTCCCCGACCATGGTATCATATTTATTTTCTAAACGCAGGATAAATTCTTCGGCGTTAGCAATGCGCGCTGCCGCTTCAATTTCCTTAAAACTAGCTTCGGGTTTAGCATAGGCAATATTCTCACGCACGCTTAAATCAAAAATCTCGACTTCTTGAGGGACAATGGCCAAGAAACGACGAAAATCACGCAAACGATAGTCGCGCAAATCACGGCCGTCTAATAGAACTCGACCAGATTGGGGATCGTAATGGCGATAGATCAATCTCGCTAAAGTCGTCTTGCCACCGCCTGACGGACCGACTAGGGCGGTGACACAGCCGGAATTTATTTTCAGATTCAAATCAACAATTGCGGAACGAGAATTATCGCCATAGGCGAAAGAAACATTTTGAAATTCAATTTCACCCTCTATTGTTTTTGGTTTATACCCCTTAGGATTATCTACTATTTCATTCTGATAGTTAAAAAGTGCCAGCAAACGATTGACCCCCTCTCGACCTTCTTCCATTCTGTCGTAGAAGCGAGTTAGTCTATACAAAGACGCATAGGCTTTTTCACTGAGAGTGAAAGCAAAAATTAGAGAGCCGACTGTGATTACTCCTTGAGCGACAAAATAAACTCCTAATAATAAAACAGCGCCACGGCCGATATCGGCAATTAAATTACGGCCCAAAGAAATCTTCATCATCCAACCCCACTGTTTATTCTCATTATCGCGAATATGACTCTTTATCTTATCAAAACCTCCCAGCTCCTTTTTTTCCTGAACGAAAGACTGAACAGCATTAATATTAATGACTGCTTGTCCCATCTTGCCACTCGCGATTTCATAATCCTTATAGATTTCCTTGCGAATCGGATACATCTTTTTATTAGCTAAATAGGTGGTTATTAAAAAGGCCGGAGCAAAGATAAGAAATGACAAGCCGATGCGCCAATCCGCCCAAAAAAGAGCTGGCAGAGTTACAATTAACTGGACAAGGGTCGGCATCATCTCCCAGGAAATATTTTCAATGAATTTAGAAATTTTATCAGCCCCTCTTTCAATTTTAACTATCTTGCTACCAGTATTTTCTTTCTCATGATATCCCAGGCTAAGGTCTAATAATTTTTCTTGCGATTTAATTCCCAAAAAATACTCGACTTTGACTAGGAGAAGTAAAACTTTTCTATCTTTAAAATATTGGATTATGGTCCGAAGTTGATCGGACATAATATACAGGGCAATGAGTTTTAGTAAATTTAAAAGATTAGCTAAATCAAAATTAGTCAAACTATCTATCACCCACTTCAAAATATATGGCTTCACTAAATCAAGTAGGGCGGTAAAAACAGCAATTCCAAAAATGCCAAAAAACAAGCGCCGAAAAGGCTGGAGCAACTTCCAAAGCTCAACCCAAAAACGCCTCCAGGAAATGATTTTATCTGCTCCGGGAGCTAATTTGTCGGCTTGATTTAAATCTGCCTGAGAAGACATATCTATTTATTCTTTAAAATTATTTCGCCCACTCGAAAAACGTCCCCGGCACCCATTAAAATTAATAAGTCATCTTTCTTAAGATGTTTTTTTAAATCAACGGCCACCTTAGGAATATCTGGAATGTGGCGAACGAGCTGCTTTATCTTATTAGTTTGATTATAACGATTAATAGCCCTGACTAACTGACGACTAGAAACGCCCCCCTGTTTCTCCCGGGCCGAACCGTAGATATCTAAAATAATCAGCTCATCTGCTTTCTGAAAGCTACCAACAAAATCATCAAATAAAGCCTTAGTGCGAGTATAGGTGTGGGGATGAAAAGCGACAATTATTTTTTTATCAGGATAATGAGTTCTTAGCCCATCTAAAGTGCTTTTTATTTCACTGGGATGATGGGCGTAATCATCGATAATTATGGCCCCTTTATAGCGTCCCAGAATCTGAGCTCGCCTGTCTGTTCCCTTAAAGCCGGCTAAATGTTTTCTGATATTTTCCAGCGGAACCCTAAGCTCACGGGCCGCCGCAATAACCGCTAGGGCGTTATAGATATTATGATTACCAAAGAGACCAATGGAAAAGCGGCCTAGATTATTAACCAAAAAAGACAAGCGACCATTTCTAATTACAATATTATGAGCCAGATAATTAACCGTCGGAACGCTTTCTCCTTCTTTTGAAACATCATAAGTCAAAACTTTCCCGCGGCAAAGCTTAGTAATTTTGCGGACGACCGCGTCGCTATTATTAGCAACTAAAAACCCTTTTTGGGGTATTTTTTTCACAAACTCAGCAAATACCTTATTATACGCGGCAGCATTTTTGAAAAAATCCGGATGATCAAATTCAATATTATTAAGCACTGCTCCGTAAGGATTAAAATAGCGCAGCTTGTTCTGATATTCATCAACTTCAGCGACAAAATACTTTGATTTACCCATTAAAGCACTAGCTTTAAATTGTGGTACGCGCGATCCGACTAAAACATTAGGGTCTAAACCAGACTTAGATAAAACATAGCCCAGCCAGGCTGAAGTGGTTGTTTTCCCGTGGCTACCACAAACGGCAATACCGTGATAACCATTAAAAACCTCTCCTAAACAAGCCGCATATGATTTAATGGGAATGTTTTTAAAAACTTCCGGGCGGTCGTTAATATACTTTAATTCAATATTATTTTCTGCTGTAAAAGCTGAGGAATAAACAATTAAATCTATTTTGTGAGGAACATTATTAATAGAGAAAGGAGAAAAAACTTTAAT
>CAZPKN010000032.1:0-7328 GCA_964587195.1 uncultured Gammaproteobacteria bacterium
AATATATTTTATATTTTGTCAAGGATTTTTGGAATAAAAAAAGCCCCGGAACTATATTATAGTTTCCGGGGGTTTAGGGGCGTTAATTATCTACTTTTTACAAATGGTAGTATATTAACACCGTATACCGTGCCGTACTGGTCGCTCATCACGGTACATGGTACATTTTCGTACCAATGATTAGTGAATCTCATTCCAGCAGTTTTTACAGTC
Organism: uncultured Gammaproteobacteria bacterium; assembly: GCA_964587195.1. GTDB lineage: Bacteria > Patescibacteriota > Patescibacteriia > Patescibacteriales > UBA12465 > UBA12465. The sequence goes on from CAZPKN010000032.1 coordinate 214, forward strand.
CATTTATACGCCTGATTAACCAGGCTGGTTTTGACGTATAATATTCCATCATCTGTCAGGCCGAAGGTGTGGGAAAACCCTTTGGTTGTCCCGGTAATTTTGAAATTGTAGCCGTTACCCATGTAATTTGCCACAACCTCTTCTGCAGTGAACTTGTGCCCCTTCATCATTGCAAGATGCGGGAAGTGTCCGCCTTCCAAATCATTGATTTGGAGCACGAATTCTGCAAACTCAGCATTCCCGACGAATCTGTCGAAAACAGATACCGTTTGTTCCGCTTCTTTAATAGACTTGCTCACAATAGGAGCAGGCGGCTCAGGGGTTTCCGTAACTGGCGGACAAGGTGCCACGTCTTTTTTAGGAGCGGGCTTGGCCACTGGTTTTGGGGCGGGCTTTGCTGTCGCTTTTTTAACTTCATCAGCACAGTCGGGCGTCAACCGGTAGCGCACCATTTTAGCTTTTAAACATTTAATTTCAGCGCGCAGCGCAGTCGTATCCTTTTGCAAGGTATCGACGGCTATTTGCATTGTATCCATTTTACCAGTTAAGGTTGTAATGATATTCTCCGCTTCAGCCAAATCTGATCGCAGTGTTGTCATTTTTGTCACCGCATCGTTATAAAGGGAATCTTTCTTTTGGAGCTTTTGCTCAAGCTCCACGTTCTTGTTGCCGCAACCAGTAGCTATCGCTACCAGAAGGACGAAAAAAATAATTTTTTTCATTTGTAATTTGTTTTTGTGTTCGTTTTTGTGTTTACTTCTTTTGAATTTTAAGATTAGAAGGGGAGAAATTAATTCCCAACAAGAATTGGGTGTCATTTAAGTTCTCCTGGAAATTGCCAATTTGTCTTTTTATTAAAAAATACAAACTGAAAAAATCTTCCTTCCATTCTCGTCTAAGTCCGATTTCCATCCCGCCAGTCAGCCAATGGCTCTGGTTACCCTTGTAGTAGCTATAGCTAGTTATTACTTTAGGCTCGATTGAGAAATCGTAGGTCCCGATGCGGTAAAGGCTTTGTCGGATTTCTCCGGTATACGCCGCCTTATTCCAAATTAAAGATTCAACAATCGGATTATTGTTCCAAAAAGAACTTTTATCCGACCGTAAAGACTCCTGAAAAATTAACCGTAGTTGCGTTTTTGGAAACAACTTCGGGTTATATTGACTGGTGTCTTTTTCCCCTTTAGGAATTTTCAATAAGTTGATATTCAACTCCCCAGATAGAATTAAATCAGATTGGGTCATGGAATATTTTCCGATTGAATTACCGTTTATACTAATACCTTCGCCGACATCCAGTTCTCGTTTAATGAGGAGATTGGCGCCGGTATAAGAATCGTATGTTGGTAAGACAAAGTAACTATACTTACCAAGCGCGATTCCCGCTCCTAAGGCATTAGCATCGCCTCCATATTTACTCGTTGCGTCGTTGCTTTGAAATTGGCTGTTAACGGCTAGAGCCGCTAAGCCAAAATACCAGAGCCGCGGCGTTTCCACTAACATATAGTCAGTGTACAGGCCGTACCAATAACCAAGGTTATTAGTATTTTTTTGCGCAATGCTAGTCCCCGTAAACATCGAAATGTTTAAAGGATCTTTCATTGGCTCCCTCTTCGGCTCAAAAGCAATGAACTGTTCCTGGCCGCTGATAAATATCAGAGGACAGAACATTAAGAAAAAAATTATTTTTTTCAATTTTTTTTAGCCCCGTTGCCTACGGGACAAGAGTGTTATGGTGTTGTTATTATTATTGTTAAAGACCGCTATTAACCAGTAAAAACTGGTTAACGTTATATTATCCTATATTTAACAGGATGCGTCAATAACATTACCAATGTTTGATAATGTTATTAATGTCTCCGTTTAAAGTATGATAATCTTCTGGTTTGTCGTTAGTTTGTCCTTCGGTACTTTTTATCGGTTCTTCTTCTGTCCTCTTCTGGTAATCAGCTTGTTTGGCTGTTTCGACTTCTAGGCCGGAAGCTTGGTGAGCGCGATAGGTATTTTGTCCGTAATTTTCTAAAATATCCTTTTCTAATTTTCGGATGGCGCGTCTTTTTCTTTTTCCGTTGGCTATCGAAAAACTGTATTTATCTTCAGGAAAGATATAGATGTAGAAGAGAGATACTAATAACGAACCAAAGAAAGCGATAATTAGATTATTAAACAGGTTCGGCTTGTTTGGGAAAGTGGAGACAATCGGTTGGTCGATAATATTAATTCTAACTCCCTGTCCGCCTTGGTAGGCTTGGTTCTTGTTCATTAAAATATCATTAACCGCTAAAGCAATTTTTTTAGCCTCACTCGCTTGCGGATGATAGACATAGATTTCAATAATACCAGTGTTGCCCTGAGTTTTAGTTTTAACCGTTGATTGCCACTTTTTAATCTGTTGGCTATAGCTGCCAGTAAAATATGATTGGCTGATATTGTAATTGGAACTTAGAACTTGGTCATAAAAAGAGCTAGAATAGACAATTTCAGCAAACAGAGTCCCTAAATATTCGTTGGATTTTGACAGAACATAGGCGTCGCTTGTTCCGGCGTTTTGAATTACTAGAAGTCGTGACTTGACCGTATATTTCATGGTTTGCGCCAAGGATAGCACCAAAGTTAACATCAAAAAGACCAGGACAATAGTTAAAATTGTCTGCCTCTTTTTCTTTAGTAAAGATAGAAAATCATTGAATTCCATAGTTTTTACTATTAACCAGCCCGACTAACCAATAGGTCACCAAGGCTTACAATACTCAACGCCTAATCGTACTACAATTATTTTTATTTGTCAAGGCTTTTTATCCTTTCCTATATTGACATAAATTAAAATATAATGTATAATTTTTTGATATCTTTTTAATCTGGTAATAAATTAGCTAGATTTATAAAAGCTCTAAGATTAGAAAAAATAATTATTTGACACAAATATGAAGAAGATTTTGTTGGCGACCGCCTTTATCTTGGCTGGCGCTTCCCTATTTTTCATCGTTCGCCCGGCGGAAAGCCGCCTAGCTTCCTATTATTCTGGTGATGCCATCGCCTACAAGGGGCAGGTTTATGTCGGCACGACTAATACGGGCAGTTTGGAAATTTTTAAGCTAGTTGGTAATGATTTGGCTTTAATTGTCAATCAGCGGGTTCTTAAACCGTCTTTTAATTCCTATGATGACTATTTTGACGTAAAGTTTAACGAAGAGAATGGCCGTCTTTATGTCTATGCCGTTAGCCATTATACGGTTTTTAAATATGAACTGGCTAACAATGCTCTTAATTTAGTTAAGGAGAGTCAGAATACTTATTGGGAGTGGTATAACCGGGTTGATAAGTTCGGCGATACTTTAGTACTAGTTAGTGCGCGCGGTATCAAAACCATGAATACGGATTTGGAATTAATATCTTCATATGATTTTAATAATCTAGAGGCCCCATATAATCTAAATGGACCACAATCGCGTTTTATCCTTAATGTTAATGAGTCTGGTAAAAAACTAGAAATCTATGATAGAGAATCCAGGTCATTAGTTCGTTCTATTCCCTTGGAATTTAAGCATGAAAGAGGCAATCGCCGCGCCTTTCAAGATGCTACCGGATATTTCTATACTGTCGATGACGTCTATACTAAAAAATTTGATTTAGAAGGCCGTTTAGTCGGCAGCTTCAAGCATCTGGACTTTCAGGGGTTCGATGTCCAAGCCAGCTCTAATACCGGCCATATTTATTTTTCTAATGGCGTTGGCGTGGTTAAGCTAGATAAGGATATGAAGCTTCTTGATTATGCTTGGGCAACTAATTTTGGTGGACAGAATAGCTGGTCTATGGGCATAAAAACTGTTTATAATCAAGGCGACAAGGTAGTCGTTTTCAATAATTCCAATATTACCGTTTTAGATGATAACTTAAATAAAGTCGCTTCTGCCGTTGTTCGTAAAGAAGCGCGCGAATACCCAACAGAAAACTTGTTTTTGAATCTTGATAAGTATCAAGCAGCGGCCGATTCACAAATAGCTGTTTCCGGTGGAGGCTTCTTAGCCAAAGAAACTTTAACTATTTACTTTGACGGTCGAGAAGTTAAAAATAATGTTACGACTGATCATCGCGGACGTTTTGCGGCTACTATTACCGTCCCTGATTCAACTGCTGGCCTTAAAGATGTAAAAGTAGTTAGCGATAATTCCCAGATTAGTTATAGTATTTCTTTCCGCCTCGAGAAGTAAACTTCAATTGAATCTTATTTTATAAAACATCCCCGCTCGGGGATGTTTTAGTTTGCCTAACTTTTTTATTTTTATTTACTAACTTTTAGAGTTTGCTGATAAAGATTAATGACTGCCTGGCAATTATTTTCTAAACTGTAATTTTCAACTCGCTGGCGGGCAGACTTTTCTAAATTAATTATTTCTTCTTCGGAGAGATTATTTAAATGTTTAATTTTAGAAGCTAAATCGTCAGAGTTCCCTGATTCGAAGAGTAGGCCATTGATGCCATCAGTGATAATTTCCGGGATACCGCCTATTTTAGAGGCGATAACTATTTTTCCTAGATGCATAGCCTCTAGCAAACTAAGCGGCATATTGTCATAGGAAATAGAAGGGATAATTACCGCTTTAGCCTCTTTTATTAATTTATTTAGAGCCGCTTCTTTTTGGAACCCTAAAAATTCAACAGACGAGCCAATTTCTCCGGAGAGCTGTTTAAGATTTTTTTCCTCCGGCCCGCTCCCGGCTATTTTTATAGGAAGATGACTATTTTTGGCAGCTTTTATGAGAACATCTATTCCCTTTTCTTCTGACAAACGCCCAAAACACAAAAGGTAGTCTTTTTTTTCATTAATATTACCACTTTCACCTTCTGTTGCTTCTGGATAAGGATTAACAATAACACTAATTTTTTCTGCCGGCCAACCGGATTCCGTCACTTTATTTTTCATAAACAGACTGGGGGCGATAAAGGCGGAAATATTTTTTTCGTAAATTTTTAAGACACGATGATGAATATACATTTCAAGAGAAACGAGCAGACTCTTTAAAAGAGAGCTTTTAAAGCATCTTCTTTTAACACAATGAAAATATTTATTTGGCAAACAATCTTCGCACGGTTTGCCGTTAGCAAATAAGCTGTAATTTGGACATATCAACTTATAATCATGTAGATGCATGACAACTGGTATCTGATGACTTTTTGCAACATCGAGGATAGACGGAGAGATTTGGTGATAGATATTGTGGATATGAATTATGTCTGGCTGAAAATTTTCAACTAGAAGTCGAAATTTTTTCTTTGCTTCTTGGTTATAAATTATTCTTCCGGGAGCGAACATTTTTTGGCGCCAATTCAGATTGTTAAAATCAAAGTTAGATACAAAATAATCAGAAAAAGGGCTGGGCAGATTTTTTTTGTCGGCCATTGAAAAAACAGCAACTTCGTGTCCGGCCTTTTTTAGAGACTCTTCTAAATCTAGAAAATATTTATCAGCCCCTCCTTTAGGATAATAAAATTTATTTACCTGTAGTATTTTCATATTTTGATACAAGATTTTTATAAACTTCTTCGTAAGCGGATATCATTTTTTTGGCTGAAAATTTTTCTAGAATATTTTGATAATTATTATTAATCTTGCTCGCGACTTCAGGGCTGTTTAGATTTTCCAAAAGATAGTCTATTTTATCTGCTAAGTCTTGGGCGTCACCTGGTTCAAAAAGATAGCCATTTTCTGGGCTTATTATCTCTTTTAAGCCATCTAGTTTGCTAACGATGACTGGTTTGCGCCTTGCCCCGGCTTCTAGAACTACTAATCCTAATCCTTCCCAGAGGGAGCTTAGAATAAAAATGTCTATTTTTGGCCAGAATTCTGAACCATCAACTCGGCCTAGTAATTTAACCATTTTTTCTAGCCCAGCTGTTTTTATTTGTTCTTCTAGGGCGTTTTGTAATTCGCCTTCTCCACCGATAATTAGCTGGTAGTTCTGATTTTTTGTTAAAGAGACTGCCTTGATTAAAATCTCAAAACCTTTTTGTGGCATTAGGCGCCCTAAGGAGCCAATAGTAACTGGGTTGTTAACCGGGTCTGTCTGGTCCTTAAAATCCTGAAATGGCAGGCCATTGTAAATGACCGATATTTTATTTTGATTAAGGTGGTAGCGCTCAGTAGCGTCGCTCCTAACCGCCTCTGAAACTGCAACTACCTTGTCTGCTAGTTTAAGACAGATTTTTTTAATAATGCGAGTTGTCTTCTTTTCAGAAACGTTTAAGTTATGCTCGGTAGTGATGATTTTCTTAACGCCGGCTAGTTTGGCAGCAATAATGCCGTAAATATCTCCCCCTAGGTGAGTGTGGACTATATCTGGCTGCCAGCCTTTTATTGTCTTATAGATTTGATACAAGTTATGCCAATCGAAAAGTTCGTTTTTCTTCAGGATAAAAACCTGTCCGCCGCTAGCTTGATATTCTTCTCGCCAAGAAGTTTCTTGTTCATCATCCTTGAAAAGCAAAATAGCGCTATCATAAGCTTCTTTATTTAGCCCAGAAGAAATTTGCAGGCAAACCTTCTCCGCTCCGCCTCGTTTTAGATTAGGAATTATTTGTAATATTTTTATTTTTGGTGGCATATGTTTTTAGGCGTTTCTCTGACATTTCTATCGCAATTACAAATAAGATTAAAGGCAGCCAGACCCGGCCTTTATAATAAGAAGTATTAAATAATTGAAAAAATATTCCTCCGCCGGCAGCTAAAGCAAAAGGCAAAACCCATTTTACTTTCGGATAATATTTTCTAACCGCCAGAAAACCGAAGCGCGCTAGATAAAATAATATTCCTAGCCAGGCAATTAGTCCGACCAGACCATTTTCTGCTAGGACTTTTTGGATCAATCCGTGGGAGTCCATGGGGGCGCCATGGTTAGCTGTAAAACGGATGTCCGCTCCAACGAGATTGATAAACTCCCCACTGCCATGTCCGAACAGCGGCTTCTCGAACCAAGCTTTATAGGATATTTCGCTCAGTAGTAGACGACTGGCCGTAGAACCAGTATTGTTATCCTGCAAAATATTCATTTTCCAGAAGATGGGAGTAATAGCGATAAGGGCTAAAAAAATAAGAGCGGCCGCTTTTCTTTTTCCTT
>CAZPKN010000033.1:0-7156 GCA_964587195.1 uncultured Gammaproteobacteria bacterium
AATATAAAATATATTATACAGTTTATTGTTACGTATTAAAACTAAAAACCCAATGAAAATCGCTTTTATCGGACAAAAAGGCATGCCGACCAGAAATGGCGGCGTTGACAGACATGTGGAAAATTTGGCTGTCTTTTTGGCTAAAAAAGAGCAAGAAGTTATCGTCTATAATCGCGCCGGTTATCTACCGGAAAAAATCAGTAGCTGGCAGGGAGTCGAACTGGTCCATTTGCCGTTTATTGATACTCAAAACTTAGCCGCTATCACCCATGTATTTCTAGCCACCATTCATGCTATTTTCAGAAAGGTAGATGTTATCCATTACCACGGCATCGGCCCAGCTTTACTCACCTGGATACCGCGCTTATTTGCTCCTAAAATAAAAATTGTCACTACTTTACATAGTTTTGATTACGGCAACGACAAATGGAGCGGCTTTGCAAAATTCATGCTTAAGCTCGGGGAAAGTAGTATGTGCCGGCATTCAGATGAAGTTATCGTTCTAACTAATTTAATGCATGATTATTTACTACAAAGATATGGTCGCGAAAGCATAGTTATTCCTAATGGCGCTTTTATCAGAAAAAGTTCGGAAACAGAAAGACTAACCGCCTTCGGATTAGAAAAACAAAAATATATAATCAGCGTCTGCCGTTTAATAAAACTAAAGGGGCTGCAATATTTAATTGAGTCTTTTAGAAAGATTAATTATCCTGATTTAAAGCTAGCGATAGTCGGCGACGGAGAATATAGGGAAGAGTTAGAGAAACTGGCTGGCAACGATGCTCGCATTGTCTTTACTGGCAACCAAGAAGGGGAGGCGCTTGATGAGCTATATTCTAATGCCTTAATGTTTATTCAATCATCAGAAATGGAAGGACTATCAATTTCTCTTTTAGAAGCGATGGCGCATGGCCTGCCTTGTTTAGCTAGTGATATTATTGCCAATAAAGAGGCGGCTCAAGAAACAGCTTTGTATTTTAAGTCTAAAAATACTTCTGATTTAGAAGAAAAGTTAAAACAATTATTAGGCAATCCCGAGGAGATGATAAGGTTAGGGAATAAGGCCAAAATAAGAGCCGAAGAGAATTTTAATTGGGAAAAAATCAGCGACCAGACACTAACTGTTTATCAGAGTATTTTAAATAAACAATAACTTTAGTTTTTAGATAGGCTAGCTCAATTAAATAGCAATTGGGCTAGAAGAATTTAAAAATTAATTATTCTTTAACAATTAAACTCAAACCCGGCGGGGATACAATACGCGAGATGAAAATGAAAAAAATCTTTTTATTATTCGCGCTGGCAGCAATAGCTATTAGTTGCGAACGGGTAGATTTTGACCTGCCCGAAAACAGCGAAGTTACTGAAGTTAATTCGCAATTAGTCATGAAAGTTGGTTATTACAGTTCTTATGTTGGCGCTATTTACGTCGAGAAAGACGTAGCAACTGGCTTCCGAGTAGAAAGCAAGGACTCGACAAATAAAATCGTAGAGGCTACTTGGACAATAGGAACAAAAACCTACAATGGTCTGAATATTTTTCATAAGTTTAGTTTATTAGGGGAAACAACCATTAATATTGCTGCTCGTTTTAAAAACAGCGCTACTGAGAATAGAACATTCACAATTGAAGTTGTTAATGATTTATCCGCAGTTGGTCCACTGATTATTAAAACTAACAAACAAACTGATGGATCATATGATTTGTGGTTTGGCTGGGATAAAAGGTGGCTTAAAAATTATACCGACACTACCTGGTCCGTTAACGGCAACGTTACCAAGTGGACCTTAGTGGGTATTCCTAATCAATCATTTATATTAGATTCTTCTGGGCAACCAATATTAACTAACGATATTGGTAAATACCTTGGAGTTTGGGCGAATTTAAAAGCTGCTGGCGACTACAATATTGCTTTAGTTGCTAAAAATGGCAACTGGATTGATATTACGGGCTCACCATATGCCAAAACCAACGATCTTGGCTTAGCTCATTTTCGGCTAAATACAGATGGAAGTATCACCCCACAGGGCGACATTAATCCTCAATCTGACAGCCAGCTTCCGGGCGATAGTGGCGACAACTATTTTCGCTTCAACCAGGTCGCCGACGCCTCAGGGATGACAACTTTATTTTTCCACCTGGATTCAATCTGGACTAACAAATCTTTTGCCATTAAAGAAGGTGTCGGAGGAATTTATCAAGAGCCGACTCGTTTATCGGCAGTAGAAAATTTTCCTAACTGGGGAATGTTAGTAATTCCCCTGACAGATTTAACAGGAAATGTTTCCGGCTGGCGTTACGGAGCAAGTATTGATGTTCCTGATAAATATGTGGAAAATATGAAAAAGTCTCAGTTCTATGATGGCTACTTCAAAAATATAAGACTTTTCTTAGTCCAATTACAGGCCGTCAAAAAAAGTAGCACTTAATGGGGCTCAAAAAAAGGGGAAACCTATAAAGCCGTTCACTTGTGAACGGTTTTTTCATACCCAAAAACATCATTTAGACGCCTTTACGAAAAAGTAAAATTGTAATAAAATTAAGGTATTATGGCGATTATTTTAGGAATACGACTAGATAACTTAAATCAAGCTGAACTGATGGAAAAAATCAGTTCTTTTGTCAGTGGCTCAGAACAGGGCTATGTTGTCACTCCTAACCCAGAAATTATTCTCGCCGCCCATGAAGATGAGGAATTTTTCCATGTTTTAAATAGTTCTTCCTTATCTTTGCCTGACGGTTTCGGGCTAATTATTGCCGCTCATATTTTCGGAGAAAAATTAACTAGGCTAACCGGATCCGATATGACGCCCACAGTTTTAAAAATGGCTGAAGAGCAGGGGATTAAAGTCATGGTTTTAAATAGAAAAGACGGACTTTCAAAATATGAGGAAATAAGCGCTACTTTAAAAAATAAATTCCCTAATTTAAATTGTCGAGTTTTAGATATTACAAGAGATGTTAATCTTGATGAAAAAATAGTTTCAGAGATTAACGATTACGCACCAAAAATATTATTTAATACTTTGGGTTTTCCTTATCAGGAAAAGTTAATGTATCATAATTTAAAAAAACTCCCATCTGTTAAAATTGCCTTCGGCGTTGGCGGCTCCTTTGATTACTTAAGCGGACGCATTAATCGCGGACCAAAAATATTACGCCGTCTTGGCTTAGAATGGTTTTGGCGCTTAATTAACGCCGGCAAATTTCCCGATAGCAAAAAAAGGGTAGGGAGAATTTTTAGAGCGACTTTTGTTTTCATGATTAAAGTCATTAAAAATCGCTTCATTAATCCGCTTCGCTATCGCCCTAATGTCGCCATTTTTCTCTATCGCCAAACAAATAACGGGCCAGAGGTGCTAATAGTTCAAAGACGTGATGATCCCAATCACTGGCAACTACCTCAAGGAGGAACAGACGGACAAAGTTTATCCGAGGCCGGCGCTAGAGAAACGCGCGAAGAACTAGGAACAGATAAATTCATTGTGAAAGCAGTTTTTAAAAAAGTCCATCGTTATAAATTCTATAACCAAGAACGGGCCATAACCAATGACGTAAAAGGCTATAAATTTGAACACAAGGGACAGAGCCAGGGTTTATTTATAGCCGAATTTACCGGCCAAGATGAAGACATTAAAACTAATTTTTGGGATCACACCGGACATCGTTGGATAAAAGTTGATGATTTAATAAAAACCATTCATCCTTATCGCCAAGCTGGAGCGATAAAATTTTTAGAAAAATTTAAAACTTTATCAGTTAATTAATTTATGTCTATTTTAAATATTTTAAAAGATAAAACGTTAAATAAGCCAAGGCCTCGTTTACGTTTCGCTCCTTCGCCAACCGGTTTTTTGCATCTTGGCAATTTCCGAACAGTTTTATTTGGATATTTACTAGCTAAAAGTTTAAAAGGGGACTTCATCCTGCGCCTTGAAGATACTGATCAAAAAAGGGAAGTGGAGGGGGCGCTTGATAAATTAGTTGAGATTCTAAATTGGATAGGAATTAATTTTGATGAAGGCCCGCATCTAGGCGGCCCCTATGGCCCATATATCCAAACTCAGCGCTTAGATATTTATAATAAACATATCAACCTCCTTCTTGAACAAGGAAAGGCCTATCGCTGTTTCTGCAGTGAAGAAAGGTTGTCTCAAATGCGCGCTACTCAAGAAGCCAATAAACAAGCGCCTCGCTATGATAGAGCTTGTCGTCATTTAAGTACTGAAGAAGTTAAACAGAAAATCGCTAATGGCGAAAAATATGTTATCCGCCAAGCGATGCCGCTTGAAGGAGAAATTATTGTTCATGACGAGATAAGAGGCGATATTAAATTCAAAGCCACTGATTTAGATGATCAGGTTCTGATAAAATCTAATGGAGTCCCAACTTATCAATTTGCCAGTGTCGTTGATGACCACTTAATGGAAATAACCCATGTTACTAGGGGTGATGAATGGCTTCCGTCTTTTCCTAAAAATATTCTTCTATACCAAGCCTTTAACTGGATACCGCCAAAATTTATCCACCTGCCCCTAATCCTTAATAAAGAAGGAGGGAAGTTGAGTAAGCGCCAGGGAGATGTCTTTGTTGAACAATATCGCGATAAAGGATATTTGTCAGCTGCTATTATCAACTTCTGCGCCCTTCTAGGCTGGCATGGCCAGGGTGACCAAGAAATTTATTCTCTCTTAGAACTAGAGAAGGACTTTAGTCTAGAGGGAATAGGAGCGAGCCCGGCGATTTTTGACGCAGAAAAGCTCGATTACTACAATGGCTTGTATTTGCGACGCCTATCAGACGAAGATTTATTAAAAGCAGCCCGACCATATTTAGACCAAGAATTATTAACTAAATACGATGAAAAGCAATTGTTAAATTTTATCTCTTTAGCCAAAGATAGAATGAAAAAGTTAAGCGACATTACTGAACTGACTGGTTTTCTTTTTAGCCTGCCGGAATATTCCAAAGACTTATTAATTTGGAAAGATTTAACCGAAGAAAGAGTTAAAGAAAATCTTAAATTACTAAAAGAGAAACTAGAAAGTATTAATGAACAAAATTGGAACAAAGAATATTTAGAAGAAAACATCATGAACTGGCTGAAAGAATCCGGCAAAAAGAATGGTGATTTCCTCTGGCCGATGCGCGTGGCTCTAAGCGGGCTAAAAAACAGCCCAGGACCGTTTGAAATCGCCGCCGCCTTGAGAAAGGGCAACAGTTTAGAAAGAATGGAAATAGCTATTGATAAATAAAAGCATCAGAAAAGCATTAATACTAGGGGAAAAAAATAAAATAAGATTATTCTAGAAATTCCTTATTTACAGAAGGTTAAAAAAATGTTATAATTAGAACAGATGATAAAAAAAATCTTTTTACTAACAATATTAGCTTTAATGACAGGAGGATTATTGAAAACCTCCTCTTTGGCGTTGAGCCAGGCGAGCGATATTGACGCCGAAATAGAAATTTTAAACCAGCAAATTATTAATCAAAAGAAACAAATTGACGACTTAAAGGCTAGACAAGAAGAGTACCAAGCGCAAATCAGGGCCAAACAAAATGATAAGGCTAATTTAAATAACCAGCTTTCTTTAATTGAAGATCGCTTGGTTAAAGCGCGCCTAGATATTGATAGCGCTAATTTAGAAATAGACAAGACTAATTTAGAAATAAAAAAAATTGCAGTAGATAGCTTAAATATTGATAAGGAAATCGAAGAACGCAAGCAGCATATCGCCGGCTTACTGCGCTTAGTCTATAAACAAGATCAGATTTCAACTTTAGAAATGCTTCTACTTAATGATTCTCTGGCTGAATTTCTAAACCAAGCGAAGAATCTTGAAGATACTAATAAAGAGATTGGGCAAAGCGTCGCTAACTTACGAGCCGACAAAGAGCGTTTAGAAAAAAATAAAGCAATTCTAGACGAAAAAAATAATGAACTAATAGCTCTGCGCCATAAGCTGGAAGAGAAAAAAGATAGTCTGGCTTACGAACAAGAAAATAAACTGTTTATTCTTGAAGAAACTAAATCTTCAGAAAAAGCCTATCAGCAACTCTTAGCTAAAGCGAAGAAGGAACAAGAACAAGCCATGCGAGACATTGCTAATGCCGAGACCTTAATCCGCAAAAAATTATCAGAAAAAGATAAACAAAAATTAAACAGTGGCAATAATACCATTGCTTGGCCGGTCGCTAAAAATGTTATTACCGCTACTTTTAGAGATCCGGATTATCCCTATCGAAAATTAATCGGTGAACATTCGGGGGTTGATATTCGCGCCAAACAGGGAAGCACGCTGATGGCCGCCGCCGATGGTTACGTTGCTAAAGTAAAATTCGACGGGACGACCGCTTATGCTTATATTATGATAATCCATGGGGATGGCTTAGCGACTGTTTATGGGCATGTTTCGGCCGTTTACGTTAAACAAGACCAATACGTTTTACAAGGAGATGTTATCGGAAAAACTGGCGGCATGGCCGGAGGAATCGGTTCTGGCCCATTTTCAACCGGCCCGCATTTACATTTTGAGGTTAGAAAAGACGGAATTCCAGTTAATCCGCAGAATTATTTACCGTAATAGAATAAACTGTTTCACATACTAAAAATAGGCTAATATTAGCCTGTTTTTGTTATAAATACTACTCTTTAAAAATTGCGGTCTTTATGAACTTTCCTATGTATATCTCTAAGCTGCTTATTAGTTACATGGGTATATATTTGAGTTGTGGCAATGTTGCTATGACCTAAAAATTCTTGAACTGTACGTAAGTCTACTCCATTATTAAGCAGATCAGTAGCAAATGAGTGGCGAAGAGTATGAGGCGTAGCCATTACCGGCAGACCGCTAGTAACTACATATTTTTTAACAATGTCTTCAATACTTTTAACAGTTAAACGCCGTGAGGCATTAGTATTGGCGCTACCGCGCTTATAGTTAATAAACAAGGCATCATCCATATCGCGGCGTTCTTTGAGATAAGAATGCAAAGCCTTAATAGCCCGGTTAGAAAAATAAACAGTCCTAATCTTACTTCCTTTTCCAACTACGGCAATTTCTAGATCCTGAGTATCGTCTTTGATTCTTAATTGGTCACGATTTAAAGCGGCTAGTTCGGCTACACGTAGGCCGGTTGAAAAAAGAG
>CAZPKN010000034.1:0-6946 GCA_964587195.1 uncultured Gammaproteobacteria bacterium
TTTATTAATAACTTATCAAACTGGCCGCAGTTTAAAGGCACTGATTTTTTAAGCGCTTATGTTTCTCAGGAAAATCCGGGTCAATCTACTTTAACTAATGAGCAGGTTAAGGAGGTTAGCAAGACAACTTTAAAAAGTCGCGGCCTATCTATTCCTTTTTGGCGCGGATATTTACTTTCCGATAAAATTAACCCCGCTTTTTATTTAGATAAAGAATTATATGAAATCGGCTTGCAAAACGTCGGTTTAGATTTAACCAAATCTAACCCAGAGGAAATAATTGATTTTTTAGGAGAACTCGAAGCAAGCGAGTTTGGTTTATTAGTAGAACAAAAAATAAATATTATTGGTAAGGTTTTTCGGGACGCTAATGTTAATATTAGATCGTTGGTAATTGAAAAATTTTATAATTATAATGCTGCTATTTCTGAGGAGGCTTTTACTCCATATCTTAGTGATAGCTTGTCTTTATTTCTTAATTGTCGTCTTAATTTTTCTGCAAAATTCAATAATTTATTACTTAAAACTGGTTTAGAAAAGTTACATGAAGATAACGCCAGACTTCTTTGTGCTCATTTTAAAGCTAATAGTAATACCGAGGCCTTAGAGTTAATTAAGAGCCATATTAATTCTTTGCCTAAAAAAGAAAGCTCTTGGAAAATAAAAAAAGTCTTATTTGATTTCGACTTAATGGATGTAAAAGAGTCAAAAAGCCTTTATAAAGAAGTGATTTCTAAGAAAGGCGATATTCGCCAGCAAATTTTAAACTCCATTGATATTATTGGCTCAATGCTTAGTAATGATGAAAATATTAAGCGTCTAGGCAATTTCTTTGATGCACCGTCTCCAGAGAGAGTAAAAGATTTAGAAAATATTGCCGCTTTTATACGTCTTTATCCGAAAGAAAATAAGGGGCGAACGATAGTAACAATGCTATTTGCGCGAGAGTATTTACCGGAACGTTCTTTAGAAGAAGTAGTTGATAAGGTTGCGCGTAACTTAAATAAATATGGACAAATCCTAGAGCAGAATTCGTATCGTAATATTCCCGAAGGAGTTAAAACTTCTATCGGCATGGAATACGAAATAACGGATTCTACCGCCAAAGGGTATAAAGAATTAACAAACGGCGATTTGGCTGCTGATATAAAAAAATTAAGCGTAATCGCCCGGATTGGTTCGGGTAAGGACGCTGTTCATGAAATTGCAACTCGTCCGACCGATAATCCTTATTTAATGCTACTAGAAATGAAGTTGCTTAACGATTTAGAGTATATTGATTTTAATTTTAATCGTTCTAGTGAGTATCAAAAAGGGGCTCGCGGTTTTCATTTGACCTTAGGAGGAGAGACTGGCTTGACGGTTGACAGGGATACTCATTTTTTGCAAAACGTTATTGCGGCTGCTTCCTGGGGCGGAGTAATGGCTGGCGAAACAGGGCATAAGGTAAATGGTGGACGCGGCGTATCATTGCGCGGCCGTGGTGATCAGGATAATAATAATATTGCCTTTTTTGAAAAAAAAGCACCCGCTGTCGAATTACGATCTTTGACTATTGATACGCAGGAAACTTTACAAAGAGCCGTTACCACAGCTTTTAACGGGGCAATCGCCATTCAAGCCTGTAGGCACTATATCAATCTTAGGCCATCAGAAATGGTAGAAAAGTTAAAAGACGATAAGGGGCGCGAGGAATTAAATAAAAAAATATCTCTACTAAAAGAAAGTGAACAGGGCATCATTAATTCCTGGCTTGATTTAATAACCGAAACGATGGAGATTGTTAAATCGCATAATGAGTCGTTTTTAGAACGAGAGTCTTATGGTTATATGGATGATAAGAATGTTTGGATAGAAAGCGATGATTTTAATGGCCGCGACAATAAAAACCGCTTTGAGGCCATTGTTAACAATATTGACCCAACGCTTAGCCTAGAAGAATACTGTCAAAGTACGGCTATCAGCGAATATGAACTATTTTCCGAATTCAGCCTAAGTTTATCTGATAAGTTAATCAATATTAATAATCTGTTTATTAAACCCGGTGTTAAGGCGATTGATAAAAATGAAGAGGGAAATATTAATACGAAAACCCGAGTATTCAAGGGCGACCATGCCAATGCTATTTCCGTTCTTAAATCAACTAAGCTTGATAATTTAAATTTAGAGTACAAGGATGAAGATTTCTTAAAAAAGACCATTTTTGATACGGCCGGAGATAAGCGTGAGGGCTATTATAATTTTCAAGGCGGCAGCGAGCGGATGATTACTCATGCTATTCAAAAAGCCCTTATAAAATTTAATAGGGAGATAGAAAAAATAGTCCACTAACTCTCATATCTTCCTTTTTTCTAATTTTATCGACATTTTTAACGGGCTTATGGTATAATAGGCTCGTTATTATTTAATAATTTATCTCTATTATGTCTCCTAAAACCTATGTGCGCATTCTGCAAGGCGGAATAATTGCCTCTTTGTTAGTCGTTTTATTTGTTTTCAAAGAACTTTTATTCCCTTATATTACCTCAAAACAACTACCATTTAACATTATTATGGAGTTTTTATTGGTAATTTGGGTGGTTTTTCTCATGCGCTACCCAGAGTATAGACCAAAAAAGAACATGATTAGCTATGGGCTAATTGCTTACTTTTTAGCGATTTTAGCTTCCTGCGCCGTTAGCGTTGATTTTAATTTAAGTTTCTGGGGGGATGCGGAGCGCATGCTCGGCTTTTTCCATCTCGCTCATTTCTTAATCTTCTATTTTATAATTATTACCGTTTTCAGAAGCTGGAAAGACTGGCACTATCTATTTTTAGCCTCGATTACAACGGCCACGGTCGTTAGTTTAAGCGGTTTACTAGGTAGTCAAGAATACGGCACTATCGGCAATACAGCTTATGTCAGCGGCTATTTAATTTTCAACCTCTATTTCATTATTTTGCTTTTCTTCAGGGCGAATAATAAATCAGCCCGCTGGCTCTATCTGATTCCATTTTTAATCATGATAATTGAATTTTGGAAGATGAAAACCTCCGGAGCGATTATTGGGTTAGGAGTGAGTTTTCTGCTATTATTTCTTCTCTTGGGATTATCACATATCAATAAAAAAGTCCGCCGAGGCTCACTCATTGCCTTTTTAGCTTCTATCGCTATTTTAGTCTTTATTTTCTCACAGAGTCAGGCTGCCTGGTTTCAAAATAGCTTTTTACGGAACTTAACTACCCAGAAAGCAACTTTTCAGACCCGGTTGATTTCCTGGCAGGCAGCCGCTCATGATTTTAAAAACCATCCGATTTTTGGCAACGGCTTCGGTAATTATGCGACTACTTTTGATAAATATTTTGATTCCAAGTTTTATGATTACGCGACCACTGATACCTATTTTGATAGAGCCCATAATAACTTAATTGAAATTACTTCAACAACTGGAGTAGTCGGTTTACTAACTTATCTTAGTATTTTTATAGCCGCCCTATATTATTTGTGGCGTGAATTTAAACAAAACGGCGGCCGAACCGGCGGACAAGATGCCGGCGGCCTTAATAATTTGGAAATTGTTATTATTGTTGCCTTATTAAGCGCCTATTTCATTCAGAACTTGGCTATTTTTGACTCTTTTTCAACTTTCTTAGGGTTAATGGCTATTCTGGGATTCGTTTATTGGCTGAATTTCCGCCGCCATTACCAAATTGTGCCAGATGAGCCAGAAAATGCTCTTTTGACAATTAAAAAAGATAAAACGGAAGCGCTGGTTTTAATTGGCCTATTAATTGCCGCTTATATTTTTGCTAATCATTATAACTTCAAGACTCTAAAGATGTTCAAAGGAACAATTGATGCTTATATTGAAGTGGCTTCCGGGCGCTTAGTCGAGGGGGTTCAAAAATATAGCGAGGTTTTAGAGGGAGCGCCAATGGAAAGAGATTCGCGAGTGACTTTAATTAATTTGGTTGCTTCTAATCCTAATTTATTATCAAGTATTAATAGCCAGGCCGCTGAAGAAATTTTAGAATATACCATAGATTTAGCGCGCCGCAATGTTGCTTATAATCCCTATGATAGTATGATGCAGATGCAGCTAGCTAACGTCCTTGATACAGCTGCCCGTTATTACTACAACGACCTCGAAAAACTTAATCGCTATTCCGGAGAAGCAATGCAGTCTATCGAGTATTCAATCGAAGCAACGCCTAATAGGGCAACCGTTTATTTTGTAAAATCTCAGATGCAGTTATCGCGCGGAGAAACTGAGGAAGCGATTGCGACTTTAGAAGAAGGGATTGCTCTTAACCCTAATTACTACGAAGGCCATTGCCGTTTAGCCCAGCTTTTCTTTATCACTGCTCAGGATGGCGTTTATGACGCTCGCATAGATAACGCTTTACAAAGCTGCTTATCAACTGGCAGGTCAAGCCGAAGCATCTCTGATAATTTACTGAAATTGGCAGCTAATTATTATTCCGAAAAGAAAGAGTATCGCCAGGCGGCCGAGTTCTCCGAATATTTAGCGGAAATTGCCGCGCCCGATGCCGAAATTTGGAATAATGTCGCTCGCCTGTACTTTGTTATCGGTGATAAGGAAAAAGCGGAGAGTTCTTTTATTAAAGCCGTGGACTTAAATCCGGAATTACTTGAGCCATGGTTAGAATTTAAAGCCTATGTTGAAGCTAACCGCAAAGAATTTGAATAACTTTTAACAATCATTTTTTCTTTATAAAACCAGCTCCTAAGAGCTGGTTTTTGTTTTGTTAAAAAGCCCCAATTTTAAAGGTGTTTTTAGGGTTTTTCTACTTAGAAAATTCCATATTTATTTTAACATTCCATCAGCCCCTTTTTGCTATATTAGAACTATTATAAATTAAGAAAAATGATTATGGAAAAAATAATGCGAACTCTAAAAGATGGATTGGCAGCGGGATGGAAATTTTTTAAAAAAGATAAGAAGCGGCGCTGGTTATTCTTATCGGCCTTAAT
Organism: uncultured Gammaproteobacteria bacterium; assembly: GCA_964587195.1. GTDB lineage: Bacteria > Patescibacteriota > Patescibacteriia > Patescibacteriales > UBA12465 > UBA12465. The sequence goes on from CAZPKN010000034.1 coordinate 4,976, forward strand.
ATTACTAGGACTAATTACTTATTTATCTGTCGCCTTCTTTACTATTAGTCCGGAAGAGGTTGCTTTAGCTGAGCTAAGGCAAACGTTTGTGCCTGGAATAATTTGCCACGAGAAATGCACTCTTTTTCGTGAGGCCCGCGAGCGGCTGATAGCGACCGCTTGGCGCCGCCAGCAGGCTAAAACGAGCAAGTTGTTCTTTAAATCTTGGCAGGAAACAGATTCAAACCCCGCTTTCCGTCAAGAATTGGTTAAATTATTTTATTTAGCCGACAGTGATAATCCGCCGCCTTATTTAAAAGCTTATTTAATAGCTGATGAGGCTGATTTAGGAGTTATTCGGGAAATAATCTTTCGCTTTCCTTTAATTACTAGCGGCTATAGCGAATTTAAGAATAAACTAGCTAGCCGGATGGCGCAAGCGCCGTCGCTTGCAGAACGTATAGAATTTCTAAAAATTCTTAGAGAAATTAGTAATGATTCGGAAATCGATAGCTATTTTTCCGTTCTAATTGGAGAAGAGGAGCTAGACTTTAAGCGCGAGACCATAAAAAATATTAGCAATATTAAAGACAAATCTGCTTATTTTACATTAGAACATTTAGACATCATTGAAGCGTTGATTTTAAAAGATGAAACAGAACCGGCCTTGCGCCGCGACTTAGCCTTATTGATAGGCGATTATTATTTAGTTTTTCCGAAAGAAGCGGCTCTCCTCTGGAAAAAGGTTTATGCCGAGAAAAATCTAGATACCATTACTCGCCTGTTTAGCGCTGATAATCTTAATCATTTAGAGTCTAGTAATTTAGATTTACCCGAGGTAAGTCCGGCCGAATGGGCGGAATATTATAATTAACTTATTTTTTTATGAGAAATATCAAAAGAATAATTATTGGCTTCTTTGTTTTAGTCGGCGCTTTTTGGTTTAGTATTCCGATTTGTCGAGCCTTGCCGCCTGGCGCGCTGCTTTACCGGACTTCCGGCGACGGGAAAATGTTCGGCTATAGCGGCGACCCGCTCGTACGTTCGGAAAAGGGAATACTGCAAGAAATATCGCCTGGGCATGTGGGAATTTATATCGGCAAGGAGAATGGGGTTGATTATGTTGTTGAGGCTTTAGCGGATGGCATAGTCAAAACGCCGGCTGATAAATTCGTTAACGCAGCGGCTGGAGAAAAATATCTCGGGGCTAAAATCCCTAAAAATCTCAGCCCCGCCCGCCAGGCTAAAGCCGTCGCGATTGCCAAGAACTTGGCAGAGAAAAAATTAGCCTATGATTTTGATTTTAAAAAACAAAAAGGATATGCCAGCGGGGAATGGACTTGCGTCGGCTTAGCGGAAAAAGTTTATGAAAGTGCCGATATTTCTAACCCTAATAATCTTCAAGCTTTAGAGTATGATTGGAATCATTATGCCGTGAATATTACTCCCGATGGCTTAGATCATTATAGTTTTACCGGAGAGGATGGCGATTGTTTTTCCCGTGATGTTGAGTTTTCTAAAATCGCCCGGCGTAATCAAATCCTGCTGCCAGCGCCAGAAATTATTGGTTTTAATCTCGGCTATGAAAAAGACGGTGAGCGCTTCATATTTTTACCATATACCCAGTTTCTGCAGCCGACTTTAAGCGAGGTAAAAACCGATATCAATGTCGTTTCTTCTTTTGAAGACTCTGAGGTGCGCGGATCGGTTAATAAACTCTCTTTAGCTTTGCGCTGGAGCTTAATTAATAATCCTTTATCGTCTTTAAAAATTGTTGCCGATAAGACTAAAGACTTGGCCATAAATATTAAAAACTTTTTATTTAATAGTAGCGAAGAAGAGTTTGATAATTTTCTAGAAGAAGTTTTAGAAGAAGTAAATCCGCCGGCGGCCGCTTTAGCTAAAGCTGGCGCGGTAATTAATAAAGCAGATAAAACAGCGACTACTTCGCCGTCGGTTAATTTTTTAACGAGTGAAGCGGAAAAAGAGGCT
>CAZPKN010000035.1:0-6935 GCA_964587195.1 uncultured Gammaproteobacteria bacterium
AATATTAGCACAATTATTCACGGGATAAGCCCGGAATATGGGAAAGATATATTGTTTATTAACTTGTAGCCCTACTGTAGCATAAATAATCTGAAAAATCAAGAGTAAGATAAAATAAGCATTAATTGCCATTCACTATATATTAGGCTAGAATTGGATTATGAAATATTTCTTCGTTTTAGGGACAAATACCGCTTTATCAGCGGCTGAATTAGCGGCCCTTTTAGGTCTTCAAAAAGCCTGTCTTTTGGCGGCTGATTTTCTAATTTGGGAGACGGATTTAGAAATAAATCCTGATAATGTTATGCGGCTTTTAGGGGGAACTATTAAAATCGGCGTAATAAAAAAAGAGATAAGCGCTTCGGATGAAAAAAAATTGGAGAATACTATCTATGATTTAATTTCTGAAAAAAGAAAGTCCTTTACAGAGGGGAAATTCAGTTTTGGGTTTTCCGATTATGGTAAATACCAATTTAAGAAAAATCCGCTCGGTTTGAATTTGAAAAAACGTTTGCAGGCCGAGAAAATAAGCGCTCGCTTTGTTACTAGCCGAGAAAAAACTTTATCAAGCGTCGTGGTTGAGCAGAATAAACTGCTTAGACGTGGCGTGGAATTTATTTTAGTTAAAGATGGAGACGAAATTCTAATCGGCGAAACTTTAGCCGTTCAGCCTTTTAAAGACTTGTCGCGGCGTGATTATGGCCGGCCGGCACGCGATGATGTCTCCGGCATGCTTCCGCCTAAGCTTGCGCAGATAATGATTAATTTAGCGCAAGTTGATAATATGGAAGCGCCTATTGTTGATCCTTTTTGCGGTTCAGGAACGATTTTAAGCGAAGCGATGCTCGCCGGATATAAAAATTTATTCGGTTCTGATATTTCTCCTAAAGCAATTGATGATACTTATAAAAACATTTCTTGGATTAAAGAGCTTTATAAACTTGAGGGCGTAAAAACAAAAGTACTTGTTAAAAATGTTGTTAATCTGTCAAAGTTTATTAAAGCTGACTATACTGAAGCAGTTATTACTGAGCCTTTTTTAGGGCCACAAAGAGGACAAATAAATTTTCAATCAGTTATTGCTGATTTGGAAAATTTGTATACGGAAGCAATTAAACAATTCAGGATAATATTGAAAACGGGCGGGCGGGTCGTGATGATTTGGCCCTTGTTTTACGGGCAGAAACCAATTAAACCGGAGTATAGCGGTTTTGAAATTTTGGATATGATTCCAGAGAATTTAGCAAAGAGTGGCTTTATAAAAAAGAATCAGCGCCCAACTATTGTCTATGGACGTCCTGGCCAAAAGGTCTATCGGGAAATTGTCGTTTTGGAGAAGAAATAATTTTCTGATTAAAAATGTTATTTAGCTCAATGATAATAAAAAGAGGCTTGTCTTTGAAAGGCAAGCCTGTATTTTTTTTGGAATTTAGTAGTCCAAATGGGCGCGCATGAAAATACCGTCTTCATCGGTAAAGCCGAGACGACGTAGGCGACGCTGCAATCTTTGTAGAGTTTGCATAACATCCATCATGTTTGAAGTCGCTTCATCGGTTAGTTGCAAGAGGTCTTTGATAGAAATATCTTTTTGATATTTTTTAAAATATTCTCCCAGTGCTTTTGCCGGATGGCAGCCTTCGTATATACCCAGGACGTCAATTGCCGGAAGCTCAATAAGCTCTTCTTTAGTTGAGCTGTCTAAATGAGGTTTTATTTTTTCCGGAGAAACGCCGACCCAATCCTGATGGCTAAACCCGTATTCTTTCAGGAAGTTTATTAATTTAGAGAAATTTTTGGTTTCTCCGTCTAATAAAGATTCCCGTCCGTTTTTGAACTCTTCTTTACGGGTTTTAAGAAATTTATTTTCCTTGGGGGAAGGGTTCATATCAATAAATTCTTGCAGAGTCAGAACATCCCTTTGTCCCATTCTTCGGAAAGCATTATCAACAAGATATTTTTTTTCGGTGTCGTCCAAAAAATATTTATCAAAACATCTCCCCAGCCCCAGCTTGTTCATCTGGGTTTCCAATAAGGATTTTTTTCTTTCCTTATCAGGATTAGGGCACAAAGGCTTAAAGCCATTTTTTATTAAAATGTCTTTAGTCTTCATGCAAGGTACTTCTTGCACCCCTTCTACCGGGGTTGATATTGTGTTGGTCATAACTTTGGCCCCTCCACTGGCCATTATTTATGGTTTTTAAATTACTTTTATTTAAAATATAACAAAATAATATTTATGTCAATGGTTGTAAAAGATTACCTCATATTTTATTTATTTTTACATAAAAAAGCGCTTTTTTAGCGCCTTTTTCTTATATTGGCTCTATTTTTAACTATTGGCTAATAATCAATATATTTATTTATTAACAAGGAAATGGCAAACATCGCCATCTTGCATGATATAGTCTTTCCCCTCAGTTCTAATCAGTCCCATTTCTCGAGCTTTAGTCTCACTACCGCTTTCGACAAACTTTTCCCAGTTAATAACTTCTGCCCGGATAAAACCTTTAATAAAATCAGTATGGATTTCGCCAGCGGCTTGCGGCGCTTTTGAGCCCTTTTTAACCGTCCAGGCGCGGGTTTCGTCCGCTCCGGTCGTAAAAAATGTTTCAAGGCCCAGTAGTTTATAAGCGTTTTGAATTAGCTTATCAAGGCCGCTTTGTTCCAGTCCTAGCTCTTTAATGTATTCCGCTTGCTCCTCTTCCGGCAAATTAATAATTTCTTCTTCTAATTTTACATTAATTTTAATAACAAGTTCATTTTCACGCGTTAAGGCATCGCCGCTATAATTATCATCGATGTTTAAAAGATATAAAATGGGTTTAATTGTTAAAAGATTGAGAGATTTTATAAACGGAGCGTCTTCTTCGCTAAATTCTAGCTCTCGGGCTGGCTTTCCGGCCGCTAAATGCTCATAAATTTTTTCAAGCAGGGCGGTATTATGAATAATTTCTTTATTACCACTTTTTGATTCACGGCGGCTTTTATCAAGGCGTTTTTCGACGCTCGCTAAATCAGCTAATATTAGTTCAGTATTGATAGTTTCTCTATCGCTTTGCGGGTCAATTTTGCCATTAACATGAATAATATTGCCATCTTTAAAATCTCGGACAACTTCGCAAATCGCATCGCATTCTCGAATATGAGCCAAAAACTGATTGCCAAGACCCTCTCCTTTACTGGCTCCAGCTACTAGGCCGGCAATATCAACGAATTCTATAGTAGTCGGGATAATTTGTTTTGGTTTCGAAATTTCCGCTAATTTTTGCAAACGAAAATCAGGAACCTTAACGACACCGACGTTAGGATCAATAGTACAAAATGGGTAATTAGCCGCTTCAACGCCCTTTTTTGTTAATAAATTAAATAAAGTTGATTTCCCGACGTTGGGCAGGCCGACGATTCCGATAGATAATGACATAAAGTTAAATATTAATTCAAATCAACTATAACACATTTTTCAAATAAAAAAAGAGACCCATCACGGGCCCCTTTTATATAAATAGTAATATAATAATAGGCCACGGATGAGTCTCATCCTTAATAACGTATTCCTGTTCTTTTTGATATGTTATCAAGGAGTTGAAGCATCTTTGCTGACTTAAAGTGCATTTTTTAGTACCAGCTTGGAGTAGATTGGGTTTAGTTTGAATATTTGGCTAACTTAGATAAGTTGGCCGGAATTTTCTTTTTATTCCGGATCTGGCTCTATCTGTTTTGGTTAGCCGCGTTAACCTACTGATATAATTGACACGTCAGCATTGTCATTTTTTAAAGCTAGTTAAAGTACCTAATAACATTATAGCATTTTTAAATAAGAGGGTCAAATATTGTGGACTTAAATAGGTAAAAACATCAATAAAAATGATAATTTATCTAATATTAAATAAAATACTTTATAAATTTACTTGTTTTTAATATTTAAGTCCAGGCTAGATTAGACTTAAGTCGTGGTTTTATACACAGAAAACACAAGTTATCCACAGTTATTTAAAAAGGGGAAATAATAGTTCAAATCCTCTAACCATAAAAAATAGAAGCTCGGAGGAGCTTCTATTTTTTGAGGCTTGGGTGGGATTCTCTCGCTCACCGCCGCCAGAAGTGCGGCGGTTTCACTCGTCCGGAGTTGGCGTCCGGATTGCCATTCAAGGCAATCCGTCCGACACTCGCTTATTCGGATTCGCTTCCGCTCATCCTCATAGCTCGTTTCCAACTAGTTCAAATCCTCTAACCATAAAAAATAGAAGCTCGGAGGAGCTTCTATTTTTTGAGGCTTGGGTGGGATTCTCTCGCTCACCGCCGCCAGAAGTGCGGCGGTTTCACTCGTCCGGAGTTGGCGTCCGGATTGCCATTCAAGGCAATCCGTCCGACACTCGCTTATTCGGATTCGCTTCCGCTCATCCTCATAGCTCGTTTCCAACTAGTTCAAATCCTCCAACATAAAATCTCAGAAGCCGGTAAGGCTTCTGAGATTTTGAGGCTTGGGTGGGATTTGAACCCACGAATGGCGGTTTTGCAAACCGCAGCGTTAGACCACTTCGCCACCAAGCCAATCGTATTAACTATTTGATTTTAACCTATCTCTTTAGACTTGTAAACTATTTTAAGGGCCAATTCGGATCAACTCGCAGTTGTTTAAATGTTCGAGTGGGGCGATGCTTAATTTTAAAAGCAGCTGCCGCCGCAATCATAGCCGCATTATCAGTAGTGTAGATTTTTTCTGGAGCGAGAAAATTTACTTCTTCCAATCCTTCTTTAACAGATTTATTTAATTTATCCCGTAAGGCCTGGTTGGCACTTACTCCGCCAGACAACATAATGGTTTTTACTTTAAATTTACGAGCCGCTTTAATAGTCTTAGCGACTAAAATATCAATAATAGCTTCTTGATAGGCAAAACAGTATTCGTTTAAACGTTTTTTCCAGTTTTTATCTTTTTGTAGTTGGTATAATAGAGCGGTTTTTAGACCGGAGAAGGAAAAGTTAAAATTAGGCGAAGTGAGCATTGGGCGAGGAAGAGAGATGTCTGTTTTCTTGCCAGATAAAGCGTATTCACCTGCTAATTTAGCGATAACTGGGCCACCAGGATAACCGAGTCCCATCATTTTTGCTCCCTTGTCATAGGCTTCTCCGGCGGCGTCGTCTAGAGTTTCTCCAATAATCTTCAACTTTTTATCCTTGTTCATTAAAACTAGATTAGTATGGCCACCGGAAACAGTCAGAATTAGAGCGGGGTAGCTTATCTTTGAGGCAGGATTAATAAAATTAGAATAGATGTGGCCTTCAATATGGTTTATTTCTATTATCGGCTTTTCCCAAACATAAGCTAAGGCGCGAACCGTCTCAATTCCACTGATAAGAGAAGTAATTAACCCGGGGCCCTTGGTAATGGCGATTAAATCAATTTTGTTGGGCTTTATTTTAGCCTTAAGTAGAGCTTCATCGATAACCGGTAGAATATTAAGAACGTGTTCTCGGGCGGCCACTTCCGGAACAACTCCACCATATTTCTGATGTATTTCTATTTGTGAGGAGATAATATTAGACAAAACTAAAATACGGTCATTTTTTTGTTCAGACCTAATTATTGAAGCAGCAGTTTCGTCACAACTTGTTTCTATGCCGATAATATACATATATATAGATTGTAGAGTATTTAGAGGAAAAGTCCAGAAACTGTTAGTTGGGGGATTGTTTATAATTACGGTATAATATTAATAGCTAAACTACTATTTGTTACTTTTTTTATATTCTACCGTTATATATTATATAAACCTATAGGACTATGTTAGACCGCGCTTCCGAACTTAAACTTGCGCTTTTAGCTAAAGACGGTGATCAGGCCGCTTTCGGCGCTCTTTATAATGAATACATTAGAAAGATTTATGATTTTATTTATTTTAAGACTTTAAATAAAGAAACTGCTGAAGATCTGACTAGCCAAGTTTTTCTCAAGGTTTTAAAGCACATTAGTAACTTTAAAAGTGATAACTTTTCTGCTTGGCTGTATACAATAGCGCGTAATACGGTCATTGATCATTACCGCAGCGATAAGAACTATAAAAACATTGAAGATTGCTGGGACTTAGCTGATTGGGGAGATTTAGCCGCCGAGGCGGATACGGAATTACTAATGGCTAAAATTAGGCAGGCGATGAAAAAATTATCGCCCTCTGATAGAGAACTCTTAACAATGCGTCTCTGGGCTGATATGCCTTTTAAAGATATTGCACTTAATCTCGGGAAAAAAGAACCAGCTGTCAAAATGGCCTTTGGTCGCGCCCTAGAAAGATTAAGGGGAGAAATTTCGCCACTACTCTTATTAATTATTTATTCACTTCTATGGAAAAAAATCAGCTAAATATAATTTTACAGGAGCTTTACGCTTGGAATCCGAAGCTGCGTTCTAAAGAAGGCGAGTTGATAAAGTTAATTAAAGCTTTGTCTGAAGCGAGGCCAAATACACGCTTTGACGAGGAGTTTGCGATTGAGCTAAAAAAAGATTTATTGAGCCACCGCATCTTACTTGATGATGACGAGGGCTTAGAAGAAAATACCAGTTTATTTAATTTTAATAATATGAATAAAAAGTTTTATTTTAGCTTAGGCGCGGTTGCTTTAGCCGGCCTAGCGGTTGTCGTAATCTTAATTAATAATCAGCCGGCCGGAAAAATTAGTTTTAACCAGGCCTTAGAAAACACTGATCAATTTGTTCAGGCTGGCCCAGGCGCTTTTGGTAGCCTGGCTAAATTAGGCCAAGGTGAAAATGCCGGCGAGGCAGCTAAAATTCCTCAAGCGATGGCTCTTCAAGAAGGAGGAAGTGATGGTGCCATTTCGCCCACTATTTTAACTTCAGATTTAACTTCCGCGCGCTTAGCGACTCCCGTGAGTGATGAAACTGCCGCTTCTTCTGATATAGCTGTTTCAGCCGTTGC
>CAZPKN010000036.1:0-6126 GCA_964587195.1 uncultured Gammaproteobacteria bacterium
CGGGGAGCGCTTTGATTTTAACGATGTTTATTTTAGCCGGGATGATGATAGTCGCTTTTACCGGTTCGTATATCGTTTTAGTCGGTATAAAATCAAGCGGAGTCCAATATCAATCGACTCAAGCTTATTTTGCGGCTGAGTCTGGAGCAGAACAGCTGCTTTATAAGTTAAGGCGGGTAGAGATTCCCCCGGAAGAGGTATCGGAGACCGCGGTTCTAAGCGGAGAGTTTAGTTCGGGCGCTAAGTTTCAGGTTTTTTATATTAATCGCGATCCAATGGTCTATCATTCTATCGGCGAATACCAAAAAACTAAGCGGAGTATCGAATTATTAATAGGCGATATATAAGGCTCTCGACCGGGAAGTTTTTGAGGATAATTTTAATCACTTTACTAGTTAATTTCGACCATTTTTTTCAGGAGCGCTTTAGAGCGCTTTTTTGCTAGTTTTTAGATTAAAATTTACTTGGCATAATTATCGTAAAATGCTATAATTAAGCTAATAGAAAATGAAGAAAAATATATCTTAATGTTTCTTCAAAAAAATAAAAAACCACGATTTATTTCCAGCGTTTTTGTATTGGGCGCGTCTTTTTTATTTGTACTGTCGTTTTTAGTGTTTAGGGAAAATATTTTAGCGGCGCCATATGACGAGACTGTCTATCAGAAAGGAGAATTCGGCACTCTAACCCATGAGGATTGGAACAATCTTCTGGCTGATTTTGTTAATACTTGGAAGCCGACTAGTATGACGGGGCCGTTAGGGATAGGGACGGGGACACCTCCTATTGCTACAAAGCTGGACGTTGGCGGGAAATTCATTTTTTCTACGGGAGGAATTCTGTATAACGAAGATCAGGTTAATCCTCGTTTTTTAAGTTTTAGTGCTAATGTGGGGAGCGATGCGCTTAAGGTCGCCGGCGATCTTAATACAACCCAGGGAGTTTTAAAGGCGGGCGGAATCGGGAATAGTTATATCATGGGTAATCTAAGTCTGGGGACGACAACGGCCAGTGATCGTTTAACTATTTCGGGAAATATTAATTTACCTAATTATAATGCCTGGAGTTATATTAAAAATTCTGCTCAGTATGGAAGGCTACGCTTAGGTACGGGCAATTCTTCTGGAACGTATGTCGACGGAATTGAAATTAGCTCTGCTGGTGGGTATGTTAAATTAAATCACAATACGGTTATTACCGGTAATGCATCAGTCAGTAATAGCGCAACTATTAGTAATAACCTTTTTGTTACTAGTGGCAACGTCGGTATTGGGACAACTACTGTGCCGGCCCCGCTTACTATCCAGCAGAAAGATAATGCGAACGGATTTGCTTTATATGGTAATTACGACCCGACTTCTTATTTTAAGTTTTTTATCGGCGCTGAAGGAGCTAATAATCCACGTTTTAATACCAATCGATCTTTAGTCTTTGAGGCGAGCCAGAATATTTATTTGCGCTCGACGGGCTCAATGCTTCTTAATGATAGTAATACTAATAACGTTTATTTAGTTTCCGGGGGAGGTAAGGTAGCGATTGGAACTACTACGGCCTCTTCGAGCGCTCGGATGCGCATTATTCCTTCTGGAAGTTATAGTATTGATGCCGGCGGAGGCAATATCGGCGGAGTCGGGGCGCCACTGGCTGGTTCAGATGTGGTTAATATGGACTATTTAATTTCTTCGCTGGCCAGCTCAACGGCTGATATAATTACTCAGGTCGCAACCAGCAGTTTTTGGCAGGGACAATTAAATGGGAACATTTGGAGCAATAATACGGGGAATGTTGGGATTGGAACGACGGACCCGGGGGCTTATAAGCTGTATGTTAATGGTTCATCCTATTTAAAGGGCAATATATTACTTGGTGGCGCGAATACAAAAATTATTCAATCTCAAGCTGCTAATTATAGCTTGCCTACCTTAGGGACTAGGCAGTCTTTTCTTAATGTGGCTAATAATTCGGTTTGCCGCGTTACTTTAAGTGGCTCAGAAAATTCATTCTATCAACCGATAGTATTAGATATATACAGAGGTGCTAGTGGCGCTCCAAAAATAATTAGAACCAGTGTTAAAACGCACGAGCACTCTTATCTATTAGGATTTTCATCTGATGATAATGGCGATATTTGGGTAGAAAAACTGGTATATAATACAGCCAGAATTTTAAACCTTAGTCGGCTGGAAGAGTTAAAGGGAACTTGTAATATACTTGATGGTACGGCTACTTCTGCTGGCGTTAATACGGATCAAAGCGTGTCTGGTAATTGGTTTTCTGCTAGTTCTGGCAGCAATAGTAATATTTATTATTTGCCGGGGAATATTGGAATCGGGACGACAGCACCTAATAAAAAAATGGAAATTGTTGGCGGCTTAGAATCATTTGAAACTGTTTTATTACAAATAAGGTCTAATAGTTCTACTAATAATACAGCTTCAGTTTTAAAATTCTTAAATAGCACTGATAGTTCTTCAAATAATGGCTCTGGTGAAATTTCAGTTGTTCGTACCAATGTTGTCTATGGTGGAGATAGTGATATGTTATTTAGAACAGCTCAAGGGGCGGCTCTATCAGAAATAATGCGTTTAAAAAGTAATGGCAATGTCGGCATTGGAACAAGCAGCCCTAGTGCTAAGTTGGCCATTACTGGCGGAACGGAAGATAATATTAAAATTAATCAAGGTCAAATAGGAGGACTAGACCTCACTCCAATACGAAACGATAATGCTGTATCAAAATGGTACGTAGATAATAACTTTGCTCCGAAATTCGGCGGCGCCTCTCTTTGGGCAACCTCTACGGCTGGAACATATAATGTTGGGCTAGGTAATGTCGGGATTGGCACAACAACCCCAGCAGATAAGTTGCAAGTTTATGGTAATGCATTTTTAGGTAAAATTTCAGGATATCCTTTTAAGAGTTTGTGGTCTTGGGACTCTGATAATACCGGATATTATTCTGGTATTGGATATCAGAAGAGTGATGGAACTAATCAAAAGCTATTTGCTTGGTGGAAAGATAATGTTCTAGAAACCAATATTAATAGTGTATTAAATGTTGCCACCATAACTAACACTTTTAATGGAGCAGCCCCTAATACTGGTAGAACGATTGGTGCAAGCATCAGCGCCTCTGGAATTTCTTATTTTAATGGTGGAAGTGTAGGTATAGGAACGATAGCCCCAATATCTTCAGTTAATGGCCTTGATATATCAAGCGGGGGGCTAGGATTGATAGTGGGGGCTGAAAACGCAACCAATGCAAGAACAAATAATACCATCAAATATGGCAGAATAGCATCACCTCATTATATTAATGCCGAAGAGCCGATGATAGGGATGGTAATGTCTAGCCAGTCAACATCAAACATATTAAATTTGGGCGGCGGAACTAGCATGGGGAATGCGGCCACGGGCATATTATTTTATACGGCTGCCAATAACACTACTGTTACTGGATTAGAGAGAATGAGAATAACAAACGCCGGCAATGTTGCTATCGGAACAACTACTGCTACTTCAACCCTAGTCGTCTCTAATCTCACTACCAAGGTGATTGATGTTCAGGGTGGCCATATTGGCGGATTAAATTCAACGCCATTAGCAGATGATTATGCTGTTCCTTTGGGGTATTTGAAGAATAATTATAATGCTAGTTCAACTAATTTTTGGGGAGGAAGTTTGGGCGGTAATATTTGGAGTAATAATGCCGGTAGTATCGGAATTGGAACAACCACCCCAGCTGTTAAACTTCATGTTGTTGGTCGCCCTGCTATTAGATGGGGCTACGCTTCTAGTTATGCAACTTGGTATGGACAAGTTGGAAATTATGGATATAGTGAAGGTCAGGATTCTTTAGGTGGCGTTCAGTTTTTATCACAACGGGATAGCGGTAGCTCAAGCTCTGCTTTTTATAGCTTTAATACTCAAATCGGGGCAAATAGTTCGATTGCTAGATTAGTGATTAATTATGATGGCAACGTCGGAATTGGGACGACAAATCCGCAAGTAAAATTGGACGTTAGCGGCGTATTGGCTTCTGGTATGGGCGTAGGTAATGGAGAAATAAGAAGTTACCAATCACCTTTAATTTTACCTTCAGATTATGGCAATTATGTTTCTTTAAAAACTTCTGCTGGTAAAAGTGGTATTTTTAGAAGTAATACGGATTTTTTCCTATATTATGATACAAATACAGGTTCAACAAATATTGTCTCAACAATTTCCAACCAACCAATTATTTTCAAAAATTTATCTACTGAATTAGCTAGAATTACTAGTGGTGGCAACGTCATTATTGGCACAACCAGTCCGGCAGCTAAGTTACATGTTGATGGGACGGGATATTTTTCTAATACCGTAACAGTCGGGACTCCGACTGCTCCTGGACACGCGGCGACTAAAAGCTATGTTGATGGTATCGTAGCTACTTCTTCTGATACCGCTATCGGCTTCTGGACTAAGTTAAGCGGTAAACTTTATCCAACCGATACAAGTTTAAATGTCGGGATAGGGACGACTGATCCAAGTGAAAAATTAGAATCTAGAGGAGGAAATAGCAATTCTTTAATTTATGGAGCCTTATTATCGAATGCTGACACTACAAATACTGGAGGTTCAATGATTGGTTTAGGTTTTGCAGTTAACAATATAACGGTTCCGAAGGCGGGTGTTTTATTTGAGAGAACTGCTTCGTATGGTTTGGGAAATCTTTATTTTTCATTAAATAACGTTGCTGACAATACAACTAAGGCTAGTAAAGCTGACGCCAAAATGACCATATTAAATAATGGCAACGTCGGTATTGGCACAAGTAGTCCTAGCTCCCCTTTACATATATATAATTCTAATTTTGGTTTATTGAGTTTGGATAGACCAGGTTTTGGCACTTGGATAATTTCGCCATCGTCTAATCATACTACTTTTAGTGATAATAACGCCTTACGGTTTAGATTTAATGGTTCAGATATTTTTTCTCTAGACAGTACGGGGGCCTTAACAACTAACGCCGGGGCGTATATAGGAGGGGCTGTCGGCATTGGAGCAATAAATGCAGCAGTCAAATTAAATATCAGCGGCGGAAATGTTTTTATCAATGACGCGGCGATAACTGCTGGCACGCCCAATGCCGCTATTACTAAATCTTATCTCGACTCCTCTTTGGGTGCTTATTTGCCGGGCTCTTCTCGTTCATATAATTCAGTCGTCGGTGATACTGGGGCGGATGATTGGTATAGCGTTGCGCAAATTAGCGATAGTACCAATTCTCCAGCCACTTTCAGCATTAAAGGATATGCTCATTCCTCAGTATTGTTTTCAGTCGTTAAAGGCTATCAATCAGTCGGGGCTATTAATATTCTTAATTATGAATCAGGTTGTAATTCAGGGTATAAATGTATTAAAGGAGTTAGGCTGACTAGCGATGGAACGGTCCAAGTTAAGTTAGGCGGGGGGGCGATTACTAATATTTCGGTGACGGCTTTTGGTGCGGCCGCACCAGTATTATATAGTACTTTAAATAGAGAAACCGGCTCGCCGGCTTTAATAGATAACGTTGAAACATTAATTAGAGGTATGGTTAGAACGTCTGGTCCGATTCATGTTAATTCGGGAAATAGCATTTTTAATGGTAACGTCGGGATAGAAGCTAATTATAAATTGATGTGGTCTAGTAATCCCGGCAGAAGCATATCTATGGACAGCGATGCATCTCATAATGCTTTATTATCTGCCTATGGTAATATAGATTTTCAAACCTATAATGACGCTACTAGTAACTACAGTTCTAAATTAATCATTTCAAAAGCTGGGTTAGTTGGAATTGGGACGATTAACCCAGGAGCGAAGTTGGATGTTGTAGGTGTAGGACAATTTCAATACGCTGCCTTAGAGTCGGAAGGAGAGTTTTTGAGAATAGCGAGAACTTCAACCCCGACAACTCGTTATAGTTCTTTATGGGCAAGACAGTCATTGGTTCAGGCTAACAATTATATTGGATTTAGGGTATATGATGGAAATAGCGTTGACTATCTGCCCGTAGAAATGATGAGAATTACAGGAGCTGGAAACGTCGGCATCGGAACAAGTAGTCCTAGCGCTAAGTTGGCCATTACTGGCGGGACGGAAG
>CAZPKN010000037.1:0-2711 GCA_964587195.1 uncultured Gammaproteobacteria bacterium
CCGTTCGAAGTGGTTGCGCTTTGCTCCAGTCGCTTCAATGCCTCCGCCACTTCTTTCGCAAGCTTTGCGGTCCTGAACGCGCGTTCGTCCTTGGTTCGTTCAATCTTGAGAAGGGCCATGCCTAAATTACCATCTACTCCAGCGGTGGTCGAAAGTGTGAGGGACTTCTCTTTTGACCAATCGCGAAGCGTCTCCGTGAGCATCTCCGCGTAACGCTTCAGGCCTTCCGCACCGATTGCATGTAACGTAGGCATCGGGGCATCAATTGAACCAGGGGTGTCGCTCTTGTCAAAGATGTCACATGTTTCTTCTACCAGCGCTTGTTCCTGCTTGATGATGCCAAAGTATTGGTATAAGAGGGGTTCGATTTCCTCCTGAACTTTTGCGGTTTTTGCAGCCCATTCTGCAAGCCACTTCTTACGTTCCTCTGCGGCGCTACCTTCGTCGGCGTAAGACAAGTGGAATGATTCCGGGCTGAGGCGGTTGTGCAGTTCCATTGCCGAATTTTCCATGCGTTTCTTGAGAGCGCGGAGCATGCCCACAACCTGTCTGAAAATTTCGTTAGCCTTGGGCGTAACCGCATCTTCGTCACCGGGCAGGTAAAATGGCAGGGAGAGAGCTTCGTCGAGATGCACCTTATCTCGCTCCGTGCCAATATTAGCAGCAGTGTGGAAGACGAAGTAACGAGCGAGTTTTGACCGCAGGAATGCCGCGAGGAACAACAGCTCGCCCTCATCTCCCGATGGACCGGCGATGGACTGCAAGGAATGCTGGAATCTCACCGTAAAATCGAAAAAGGTTGCATCGGTGAAACCCTGATTGAAAACGACCAGCGGAGGAGTAAAAAGGGCGGCGGGTGGTTTGCTGTATAGATAGTCGGTGCTATAACCTTCTCCGGCAAAATGCGCGGCAATAGTGGTACATAATGACTTCGGAAGGACCGCCTGCCCGTCGATTATCTCTGGCGTAAGGAACTCATCCTTCGTGGACCATTCATTACCCAACTCGGCAAAAGGGCGCAGTTTCCGGTCAGGCTCTTTTCCAGGTTTAGGAGTCCACGGCTTACATCCTTGCCCTGCAGCCCAAGGGTGTTTGCGTTTGCCGTGTGTCCGGCTCAGCAGATCCACTTTTTCGCCCAAACATGGCAATGCGAATAAGTGGTTCAGGAACTTCAGATCGCGTCGCGTACCCCAAAAACGGCTTTTCCAAACCACGGTCACAGCCTTTTGCGCTACTGCGGCGAGGAGCATACGGAGGGGTATTTCCTTTCGGTCGCCAGGCGTAATGGGAATAGCCCCCTGCCGTAAATCCACGCGCGTCACCTTCGGCGTCAAATACTCCACGGTGTGCGTTTCGACGTCTGGCCGACGGTTGGTAAATCGGGCGATAACACACGGACAAATTGCATTTGTGAAGAGGATGAATCGATAATCTGAAAGCTGAACCACTTTCTCAAGGCTCACTTCCCGCAGCCATTTGCTTTGGAATTCATCCGTCTTATTGAAGAACACTTTTGTCGGCAGCAGCAAGCATGCGCAACCGCTCTCGGAGAGCAACACCGGCGCTGTCTTCATGAAATCGTGGGCAATTTGCTTTTTGCCGCGCCCGGCCCACGGAGGATTACCAACGATGTAGTCGAATCGCTCGGCTCCGTCGCGTTCCCATACTTTCACCGTGGCTAGAAAGTCAGCTTCCCAAACCACCGGGATATCTGGTCGGCGCCCTCTACCGTCTTTAAAGCGGAGCAAGCATGGGAGCTTGCCCGTGTCGCTTTGCTGGATGTAGGTGCGAACGTCACTGGGGGTGAACTGGTCCAAGAGGGCCAGGTAAATGCTAAAGCAGGCGATGCGGCAAGCCGTGAGATTCTTGTCTATGCCGCGCAAACTGGCGAGGGCAGCGCGCAGGGCCTTGTCCTTAGCGGAATAGGCTGCGGCAGGAGATTCGAATTTATCATCCCAATTGGCCGCGTTCCACTCCGCGGCAAGTCGGTTGAAGAGCAGAACAAGAAAGATCCCCGAACCGCAGGACGGATCTAGGAAGCGTTTGCCGCTGATCGAACGAGTTCCCTCCAGTGCCAGGTCAAGCGTGCTTTCGGCAAGGAGGTGTGGCGTGTAGTAGGCGCCACTCTCGCGCTTCTCATTCTTGCCTTCCTTTTCAAGAAAGTTCTCATAAATAGCGCTTATGGTCTCGACGGGAATGAACGCGAAGTCATAGGGCCAGAAACCGAGAGCACGCTGCTTCGCGCGTATTTCATGCCCGGCAAAGAAATCGCCCACCGCCCTCAGGTGTTGTGGACGGACAGCATCCCGCTCGGCCGCAAGGTCATCGTCGAACATGCTGCCATTGAATTCGCGCTTTAGCTTCGGAAAAAGCGTGCTGTAAAGGTGGTTGAATACTTCTTCAGATGTCCCGGCAGAAAGCAGGTCCTGGAGCTTGGTCCACTGCTTGCCTGGAAAATAATTCCGAAGGTCGATAATTCCCCGATCAATAAGGTAGCACGTGAAAAGCAGCCGGCCAAGAAAAGCGTGCGCAGTCGGCACGTCGAGCTTGCCTTTCCCCTGCGTCAGTTCGTCGCGAACCGCGCAAATGTTATCAAGGAGATAGGCATCCACCGTCTCACGCGGATTGAATTTTTCTGAGTGTCCAGGCCGGCGGTAGTAGTAGCCTGACGCAACTTGCCGGCAGAAAACACGATATGTGTCGGTAGCATC
>CAZPKN010000038.1:0-2101 GCA_964587195.1 uncultured Gammaproteobacteria bacterium
AGAAGCAGGGCCACCGGCATGAACTGGATGAGTACCGCGGCTATGCCGATGAATGCGAAAAAGGCCAGCAGAAAGTCATCCATGCAGAACAGGGCGATGATGACGGGCGTCCCTGCATCGTCAAGGATGGGGAATGATAGGGCTCCACTCAACAACATCATGACAAAGCCTCATTGTTTCCGTGTTGTAATCGGGGTGCGACGTTATTCATTCTGCAGTAGCCGTACCATAAGGCGCATTGTGAACGAGTGTGTTTGTATCATGCTGTAATTGATGGATAAATTTATTGTGAGATGTACAGCCTGTATCAGGCGGAGAGAGCCATTTGTATGGTTTGCCTATACACCGGACAAAGGGGGAAGAATGGCCTTTTAACGGATGGTTGGGGCTAACATGTTGATTGTTGGCAATTAGTTGCAGGAAATGGGGGGTGCCTGGAAAAGCTATACAGTAGGATGTGAAATGGCAGGGCTTCGGAGTGAAGCCCTGCCCGGTGGGGATCTGCGGCCGGACAGGCCGGCTTCGGAGCGTTCAGTTGCTATCCTGCCTCCGGTGTTCCTTCTGTCGGGGGTTCTTTCTTTTTGCGCGGAGCCCGTTTTTTCTTGGGCGGCTCGTCAGCGGCAGGCTCCGGGACAGGGGGCTGTACCGGGGCGGGTGCCGGTTCGGAGGTGGTCTTTTTGCGCGTGGTCCGCTTTTTTGTCGGTTTTGCTTCGGCAGGCGTGACCGGGGTCGCCTCAGCTACGGCAGGCGCCTGCTGTTCCTCGGGGAGAGCCGCGACGGGCTCGGTCTCCTCGGGCTTTTCGGCCGCATTTTTGCGGCTGCGGGGCGCGCGCGTCTTTTTGGGAGCGGGCTCGGCGCTTTCTGGGGACGCTTCGGCCGGGGCGAGCTCCGGTTCGGGCTCCGCGGCACGGGGCTCAGCCGGCTCCACTTCCGTTGCCGGCGCCTCGGTCGCCTCGCCGGCACGTTTTGGGGTCCGGCGCTTGCGCCGCCGCCGCTTCTTCTTCACCTCTTCCGAAGCTTCTCCTGCTTCTTCGGCAGGGATCGGCGCTTCGGTGGTCTCCTCTTCTGCCGGCTCTTCGGCGATCTCCGGGGCTGAAGCTTCTTCGGCCGCGGTTTCGTCCGCTTTTGCCTTCTTGCCGCGCCGCCGCTTGCGCCGCCGCTTCTTCCTGGCTTCTTCGCCCGGAGCCTCCCCTTCCGCCGTTTCTTCGCCAGCCGCAACCTCCGGTTCTTCTCCGCCGCCGGCTTCGAGCTCCTCGGGTTCTTCGATTTCAGCAGCCGCGATGGATTCTACCATCTCTTCGGCTTCAGTCTTGCCCTTCCGGCGGCTGCGGCGCCGTTTCTTTTTCTTGCCCTCGGTCTCGGCTGTCGATGCCTCGGCCGGGACTTCGGTCCCTTCGGCTGCTTCGGGCAGCCCTTCGGCGAGCGCCTCGGCCACCTTCTCCGCGTGCTCTTCATGCGTTTCCACGTGGGCCGGCTTTTCGCGCCTGACCAGCTCCAGTTCCAGCTGGTTCATCAGGAACGAGGTCTTGCCCTTCACGGTCACGACGATGTCGTACTCGTTCTCGATCTGGGTCAGTTCCCTCTTCTTGCGGTTCAACAGGTAGTAGGCGACCTCCAGGGGAAGCCCGCCGTGCACCTCGGCCACGGTCCCCTTGGCCGCTGCGGCGTGGACCTTGCGCAGGAAGGAGAGGGCCATGTTCTCGACGCTCTTCACCTTGCCCCGCCCGCTGCAGTGCGGGCATTCGAGGGTGCTTCCCTGTTCGAGGGTCTGGCGAATCCGCTGGCGCGACATCTCCAGCATGCCGAACTGGGAAATGCGCCCCACCGTGACCCGGGCCTTGTCACTCTTGAGGGCCGCCTTCAGGGTCTTTTCCACGGCCGTGATATGCTTCTTGTCCCGCATGTCGATGAAGTCGAGCACGATGAGTCCGCCCAGGTCGCGCATCCGCAGCTGACGGGCAGCCTCTTCGGCCGCTTCGAGATTGGTCTTGTAGGCGGTGTCCTCGACCCCCTTCTCGCCGGTGGTCTTGCCTGAGTTGACGTCGATGGATACCAGGGCCTCGGTTGGCTCAATGATGAGGTAGCCGCCCGATTTGAGAGG
>CAZPKN010000039.1:0-2046 GCA_964587195.1 uncultured Gammaproteobacteria bacterium
GATCTTATCGAACCCTGGGTCTGCCAGAGAATAAAAATCCGCGTATCTGGCCATATCAACAGTAACGGCATTCAGCACACCGAGAAATACCAGTTTTTCTTCCCTGCTCATGGAATCAAGCCCGGATAATCCGTTATCGACGGCATCTTTCACGTTCATAGAATACCATTGGACATTTATAAGAGGGTCCCGGGAACGTGTCATGTTGTACAGGGTATAAAGCCCGTATTTAAACCCTTCGGGACTGAAATCAGGAGGAACGCTGGCGGCGTTGAACGCCGTATGTGTTTTGTAGATTAGCGGCTTGAAATATCTTATCTGATCCGATGAAGAGAAAGACGGTTGTCTTCTCTGGACGAATTCGAGCCTGCCGGAGGAAAGGGCTTTTACGTCCACGCTGCCTCCGGGCAGCGTGACATACGGCAGCGCGGCCTTTCCATACGACATAAGGTCCAAAACGACCATCGCCGAAACACAGGCATACAAAACCGCGGAAGAACGTTTTTTCTCAAAATAGCTAAAGGCTTTTTCGTAACCTATTATCGCGAAATAGATGACGTTGAACAGGAAATAAGGCGCAAACAGCTGCATATGCCTTACAAACCTGAATGGAGGGAATATGAAATTTACCGCGTCCTGGACCACCGTCCTCCCGCCCAGCATTAAGAGGAATATGAACACCGTATTTATCACAAATGCCGTCTTGAACCGGCCTTTTCCCGCCGTAAGTCCTATCAAAGCGAAAATAAGCCCCATCCACCCTATGTGCATAAAGCCTTCGGACAAAGGCATTTTTTTATCGAAATAACCTTTTACGGCTATTCCCCTGTTGTAAAATCCTTTAAAATCATCTATCTGCGCCGGAACTGACCCTGTCCTGTTGGTAAAAGAATCTGTCTTAACCGGACTTGTTTTGATCCTGGCCATGGGAATATAATCATCCTTTTCCGTGAATACGCTGAAGAGAGGAAGGCTGAGTATGCCCGCTACAGATAACATAAGCAGCGCGAATTTCAGGTTCTGTTTTTTAAAAACAGTCCGCAAAGCCTCCTTTGAGGTAACAATGAACAAAGGTATGAGCAGTCCCGCGTAAACTATAAGATATAACCCCTGGTACCCGTTCATGGCCATTCCCGCCATAAATCCTACCCCGAGAGAATTTCCCCATCCGGGTTTTTTCATGAACCTTACCGCAAAATACATCAGGTAAGGCGCCCATAAAAAGGAGTAAAGGAACCCGGCCTGCCTTAACACTATGTATGTAAAAGATGAGAACAGGAATGTAAAAAAGACTATCAGCCTGACGCCCCCTCTCGACGTGATCTCACGGGAGAAAAGGTATACCCCGAATCCGCAAAACAGTATCTCCAATACCACATGCCAGTGATACAACTGAAAGAAGACCATACCGGCCAACCTGTTCACAGCTATCAGGAGAACGGTGATAGGGTTCAGCATCTGCATGATGCTTATGTTGGGATAAAAAGGCTGGCCCGAATAATCGAACGGGTCCCAATAAGGGAACACGCCCCGGGAGAGACTTTCGGCAAAATACTGGAATACCCCGTAGAACCACAGGGTATCATGGGAAACTATCCGCTCAAGCGATAGTACCGGCCATAACGCATAAATAAATAGCGCGGCTATCACTCCAAGCCCGGCTATCTCTTTTTTATTCATTTTTAGGTCGGTCATTTTATATAAAATTCACGTGCCCCGGAGGGTCTCCGGAAGGCCTGCTCATCCCCGCGCCTGTGGACTTAAGGTCCCACAGGAACTCATTGACTTTGTCCTGCAGGCAAAGACACCCGCAATCTTTACGGGCATCGAACTTTTCTGATGCAATAAGACCTATCACATCCCAGTACCTCTGGCTTTTCCACAGTTCTTTAAAAGAGGTATCGGCTATGTTCCCTATGTGATATTTCTTATATTTTTCGTTGAATAACATTCCGCACGGGGCAACAAGGCCCGAACCTGACAACTGCATTATGAACGGAGGCCCATAGCACTGGGCATATTTCCTTTTACCTTTGCTTTTTATCT
>CAZPKN010000040.1:0-1842 GCA_964587195.1 uncultured Gammaproteobacteria bacterium
GGACGTGCCCCCCGGCGTGCGCTTTCTCTATGTGCAGCTCGAGTCGCTGGACGGCGGGCCGTTCAGCTATTTTGTGCGCCGCGGCGCCATCCCTGTGCCGGAGTACCCGCAAATCTTCGAGGATTATCACTGCTGGTCGCAGTCCGACGCCGACTACGCGGGCGGCTGTCCTTTCCCCCAGCCCTACCCAGACGCTTACTATATTTTCGTCAGCCGTTTGCAGGGCACGTCCTTCCAACTCAAGGTGGAATGGAACACCAGCGCGGACGCGGCCACCCCCACCGCGCAGCCAACCCCGCCGGCCGGCGGCGGCCTGAGCGGCGGCTTCAGCGAGGTGGAGATAAACGATGGGCGCGCCACCGCCAACGCCTGGGACCTGCAGCAGCCCTTCACCGGGCAGGTCTCCCGTTTTGCTGACCGCGATTATGTGCTCTTGAACATCCCGCAGCCCGGCATTTACACTTTCACGCTCAGCGACAGCGGTCCAGACCTGCGCGCTAAATTGACCCTGGTGCGCACCAGCACCGGCAACACCATCGATTCCAGCCGCGCCAGCGCCAAAGGCCAGCCGGTCAGCCTGACCTTCGACGGATCGGCCGGAGAACAGTACAACCTGGTGGTTTCCGCCATTGAGATGACCTCCGGCGCGGCGAACCAGCCCTACCGCCTGGCGCTGAGCGGCTTTATCCCCGACCCCGGCGAGCCCAATGACGAGCGCGCCACAGCCACGTTTTGGGATGTTGCCCAGGGGCCGGCGCAGGGATACTTCTGGGACACCACCACCGGCCGGGCGGACTATTTTCGCCTGGTCGCGCCGCCAACGCAGGCAGGGACAGAGGTGAGTTTTCAGCTCAGCAACCCCGCGCCTGATCTGCGCGTGCGCCTGACGCTGATCAACGCGGTGGGCCTTTTCCAGGAAAACACCCCCTATTCAGCGCCCGGGCAGCCGGTAACGCTCAGCCGCGCGCTGGAGGCCAACAAAGAATACTATCTCAAGCTGGAGAGTATGGACTACAAAACCTCTCTGCTGCCGTACACCCTCAGCGCGGCATACACGCCTGCCAGCACGCAGACCGGCCCAACCGAGTCCGGCAGACCAGTTCGGCTGCACGGCATTGTGTTCGATCAGGGCAGTTTGCTGCCCGGCCCGATCCGGGATGTGGAAATCTACGCCCTGCTGACTGGCCAACCGGCTGTTCTACTCGACACGACCGGCATGCTGGGAACTTATAGTGAAACCATCCAGATCGCGGAAGGGCAAGAGGTGCGTATTTGGGCGGTCAAGGCGGGCTGTGTGTTTGAACCGGCGCAAGACGTGTGGTCGCCCGATCCGCGCCAGCGCTCGCACCGCAGCGTGTTTCGCCTGATGGGCGCGCAGCTCATCCAGACGACGCCCACGCCCCCGCCGACCAGTGCCGAAACACCACTGCCTCCGCTGCTGCCGACCCTCCCGGCGACTCTGGCAGTGCAGACCCCCACACTGTCCGCCGCGCAGGGCGACACCATCATCTCCGGCAGCGTGTGGCGGCTTTTCCCCCAGTCACCAGCGGCCGGGGTGGGCGCGGCGCGGCTGATTCTGTCCGTCAACGGTGTGGAGCAGCCGCCCGTTCTCAGCGGCATAGACGGTTCGTACAGCCTTTCGGTGCCGGGGCTGCAGCCCGGCGACCTGCTCAGCCTGCGCGCCGAAGGCGATGAAGACCAGTTTGAGCCGTCCACGTACCCGTGGCAGGCTGAAACCGGGGTGAGCCAATGGAGGTATGATTTTTACTCGTACTGGGGTGAAATTCCAATCCCGGAGCGAGATGACCAGAATCGCATTTTTGGGAGGGTGGTTAACAGCCA
>CAZPKN010000041.1:0-1745 GCA_964587195.1 uncultured Gammaproteobacteria bacterium
GGGCGCGACGTGCCTCGGTGGTGTTTAGCCCGTCGAGCCATGATGTTTCAATCCACGCGCCCACACGGGGCGCGACCCGATTCCCTTGATAATTGATAATGCATAGAGCTCGTTTCAATCCACGCGCCCACACGGGGCGCGACAAATCGTATTATTAATCTGTTATAATATCTTATGTTTCAATCCACGCGCCCACACGGGGCGCGACAATCGCCTGTCTGATATGCAGCCCATAACATATCGTTTCAATCCACGCGCCCACACGGGGCGCGACTACTTAGTTCCATTTAATGACTTTTTTTCATGCAGTTTCAATCCACGCGCCCACACGGGGCGCGACCTTAATAACGAGCTTAAATAACATATAGACTGCTGTTTCAATCCACGCGCCCACACGGGGCGCGACCATGGTGTCTTGATAACAATAAATTTACGGGATTGTTTCAATCCACGCGCCCACACGGGGCGCGACTGGCAAAATTAAATGCTACATTGTTTACTTTTTCGGTTTCAATCCACGCGCCCACACGGGGCGCGACACGCTTAATAAAGCAATTAAACACGGTGGATATATGTTTCAATCCACGCGCCCACACGGGGCGCGACGAAGCCCCGCCCCTTCCTTTAAGTAAGCAATATTGTTTCAATCCACGCGCCCACACGGGGCGCGACTAATGATATATCACTATCAAGTGCTATAACTCACGTTTCAATCCACGCGCCCACACGGGGCGCGACAAGCAATAAGGGGCTTCAAGTTTGATTATTATGTGTTTCAATCCACGCGCCCACACGGGGCGCGACTTTAGCCGTGAGGTAATTGCTTTTCAAGGTTTTGTTTCAATCCACGCGCCCACACGGGGCGCGACTTGATTAAATCAAGTTATTTTTTAAATTTTTTAAGTTTCAATCCACGCGCCCACACGGGGCGCGACCGATAAAGCGTTAAGCGTTATATCGCTCGATTTTGTTTCAATCCACGCGCCCACACGGGGCGCGACTTATCTTGATTTCGGAATAATCAATATAATTTTCGTTTCAATCCACGCGCCCACACGGGGCGCGACTTGCTTTTTTCGTAAAGGGCTTCCGCTTCAATTGTTTCAATCCACGCGCCCACACGGGGCGCGACGCCCCGAAAAAAGCCCCCGCAAAGGGGAAGGGCGTTTCAATCCACGCGCCCACACGGGGCGCGACTTTATTGACAACAAACAAGATTTATTGCAATTCAATGTTTCAATCCACGCGCCCACACGGGGCGCGACCATTTATTGATTTAAAGGAATCACCGATAATTTCGTTTCAATCCACGCGCCCACACGGGGCGCGACAGTGCTAAAACCGCTTATTATCTATGTTATAGATGTTTCAATCCACGCGCCCACACGGGGCGCGACCTTTTTAGCAACCTATTTACTATAATATGGTATAGTTTCAATCCACGCGCCCACACGGGGCGCGACATCAAAAGCGATTGATTGCCCGCCGATTAAACCGTTTCAATCCACGCGCCCACACGGGGCGCGACTTTAGTTATAATTAGATTTTTAGCCAATAATTTTGTTTCAATCCACGCGCCCACACGGGGCGCGACTTTCTAGCCCGAAGGCAAGATTTACGGAAGCAGTGTTTCAATCCACGCGCCCACACGGGGCGCGACAGGCAATGCCATACAAGCATTCTCATCTTGTATGTTTCAATCCACGCGCCCACACGGGGCGCGACCGATTAACGGTATAATATAC
>CAZPKN010000042.1:0-1745 GCA_964587195.1 uncultured Gammaproteobacteria bacterium
TATTATCGTATGCATAAGGAAGCTGATGCCATAAAACAGTTCCAGGAAATACTGAAAGCTGACCCGGATTCCGAGCTTGCCCCCGGCATAGAGTTCTGGTTCGGGGAGTATTACTACAGCAGAGGTGAATATCCTCAGGCGGAAGAAAAGTTCAAGAAGGTCATGTCCGACTATTCCGATTCTGATTTTGCCGATGACGCGTTCTACTGGTACGCCTGGACACTCTCGGCTATGGACAAAGCTGATGCCGCTGTGGAGGAGTTCCGTACACTTTACACTAATTTCCCTGACAGTGTTTGGGCCAAGGAAAGCATGCTTAAGGCCGGTGAGATACTTGCCGAATCCGGAAAAAAAGAAGAATCCATAAAGGAACTCAGAAAACTGGTAAGGTCCGCTCCGGGAAGCCAGTATGAAAAACTCGCTGAGAGGAAAATGGGCCTGCTCAATAAGGACCTGGGGCGTTACGAAGAAGCCATAAAAGACCTGCAGGGTGCGCTGACAGCCGATGAAAACGAGCTGAACGCGCAGATACAATATGACATCGCTGAATGCTATGATAAAAAAGGTGATCTGGAGACGGCTTCGTCCGAATACCTGAAGGTGCCGTACCTGTATCCCAAGAGCGTGTTCTGGTCGGCCCGGGCCGAGCTCCGGTGCGCCCAGATACTTGAGACGCTGAAAAAATGGGACCAGGCGGCCAGCGTTTACCGGCGTCTGGTGGAGCGGAACGTGAAAGAATCCGAGGCCGCTAAGGAAAGACTTGAAGTAATAATGACAACACGGAACATATAGGGAGGAAACCGTAAATGTGGACTTTGTTAGTTAAGGGCGGACCGGTGATGGGGTTGATAATAATGTGTTCCATAATCGCGTTCGGTGTTTTTATTGAGCGGATGCTGAATATTTATAAGGCGCGCATCGATACCGAGAAATTCATGGAAGATATATCCAATCTGATACGGCGGAACAAGATACTCGAAGCCCTGGACAAATGTAACACTACTCCGGGACCGATAGCGTACATAACCAAGATGGGTATAATGAAACATGACCGGACGCGCGAGGAGATAAAAGAGAGCATACAGGACGCCGCGGCCAGTGAGATACCAAGGCTTGAAAAGAACCTGAACATCCTGGCGACCATTGCTCATATCTCGCCGCTGCTCGGACTTCTTGGGACCGTAATCGGCATGATAAAATCGTTCCAGGTGATCGAACAGAAGGCCGTTTCAATGGTGCCTGTGAACCCTGCCGATCTCGCCGGGGGAATATGGGAAGCGCTCATAGCTACGGTAGCCGGGCTTTCCGTGGCCATACCTGCTTATGTCGCTTACAATTTCCTTGTAAGCAAGGTGGAGGAGATAGTTTTGGAAATGGAACGAAGCGCGACTGACATCGTGAACGTACTTTCGTCAAAGAGGGAGATGATGTGAAGTTCAGACGCAAGGTATTTATAGAAAAGGGCCAGCTGGATATGGTGCCCCTTATAAACGTTATTTTCCTTTTGCTGATATTTTTTCTTGTCAGCTCGAGTTTTATTTTTCAGTCGGGGATAAGCGTGGACCTGCCAAGGGCAGTTACAAGCGAGGTTTTGAACAAGGAAAGCCTTATACTCGTAGTTTCCGGGTCAGGAAAGGTCTTTCTGGACGACAGGGAGTTGAACAGGGAGGAGATATTGTCGCGCCTCCGTTTGGCCGCCACTCATGGGCGGCCGACACTGATAAAGTCTGACTGGGGTGTGCCGT
>CAZPKN010000043.1:0-1739 GCA_964587195.1 uncultured Gammaproteobacteria bacterium
AGAACTAAAAAAGGAATTGACAGCCCGCAGCCAGGAACTGCAAATAAAGAATTTATCACAGTGGAATAATTCAGGGTATGATGTTATCCAGATAATAAATAATTCAATGATGAACGGGTGGCAGGGTTTATTTCCACCAAAGGGGGTAAATTCAGTAAAGCCCAAACCGAAAAAAGAACAAACAGATACGCAGGAATTTATACGAAACAACCCGGGGTATACTTATGATTAAGCGCTTAAAAATAATATTCAGTATTTGGCGGGGTTTTCCGGCCCGGGAAAGATTAATAATGATACTCAAACAATTTAACGGAGGTTTTTAATATGGATAAGACCAAATTTATTTACGGTGAAGTTTGCGAAGGGTTACAAGGGCGAGGCAAAGTCTTTAATTTGCGGAGCGTTAACTTTGATAATGCAGCCGGAAAGAGTGAAATATATAAAAGTTTGTTCATGCACGGGAAAGAGCTTAAGGAATATACAGAAAATTTCAAGACTGTTTCAGGGTTTAAGGGCGTCCACTATTCCGATAGTTTACTGTTTGATATTGACAGCTCCGATTTAGACAAAGCAAAAGCGGAAACAGTTTGCTTAATAAACGCCTTAATTCATTCATCACACTTAGAACCGGCACTACTTGAAATTTATTTCAGTGGAAACAAAGGATTTCACCTTTGCATACCCGGGGGTTTGTTTGGAGATTCCTATTTACCAGGTTTGGACTTTGCGAAACAACAAAAGAACCTCGCCACCCTAATTGCGGGGGATTTGGACTGTTTGGATTTATCCATATATGAACCAAAAAGATTAATCCGAATTGTGAACACGATAAACGCAAAAAGCGGGCTGCATAAAATCCCTCTCACTTTCCAGGAATTAAAGGAATTATCAATTAACGAAATTAAAGAGCTTGCGAAAGCACCTCGCCAAATTGAGAAAAAAGACTTCACAGATATTAAACCAAATTTTTATTTATCCGAGCTTTGGCAAGATTCCAGGATAACCGATATAAAGCAACTGAATAATGGAGAAAAGGTTCAGGAGCTAGCCCGCATGCTTGGGGGGGCAACAATAACAGAAAAAACCATTCAGAGGGCAGAGGAGATGATTCACCATGCTTCGAAAGGCATCCATTAAAGATATCAAGAAGATACACTCAATTGTAAATGCGTCGGCTTCAAGCGGTGAAATGCTGGCGAGGTCTCTCGGTGAGCTGTATGACAATATGAGAGATTACTTTGTTTATGAGGAGCACGGGAAAGTGCTCGGAACGTGCGCGCTCCACATATGCTGGGAAGACCTTGCAGAGATACGCTCTCTGTGCGTTGGGGAGTCGTCGAGGAAGAAGGGCATTGGACGAATGCTCGTGAATGTATGCGTTGAAGAAGCGAGACAACTCCGGATTCCCCGGATATTCCTTCTCACTTACCAGGATGCATTCTTCGCGAAGTGCGGATTCAGTGTTGTCGACAAGAAGGAGCTACCCCAGAAGATATGGTCCGATTGCGTTCGTTGTCCCAAGTTTCCTGAATGCGATGAGATTGCCATGATGATGCGGGTCTGAGGTTGCAAGAAGTTCGGAGTTCGGAGTTGGGAGTTGGGAGTTTAGGATACAAGTAACATGGCGGCCAAAACCTCTATTGGCAAGGGTGAGCCGTAAAGGTAGGGAATGGGCCGACAGCTAATAGCTATAATGAGGGAAAACAGTGAATAAAGATGACGTGATAAGTAGATGTGCA